>JBAYRL010000009.1 GCA_041676705.1 Acidimicrobiia bacterium | reverse complement strand
GGTAGGCGGATCATTGACCAGCCTTTTCTAATGTCCCCCCCGAAGTTTTTAGCAGTTGTGGCTATTTGGGTGCGGCGCGTTGGGGGACCAAACCACCACAGGTGACGGCCACCTACGCGACCTGATTGTTGAACCAACACGAAAAGGTCGGGGTTGTGGTGGGCTTCTTCGATCAGTTGAATCAACCAGGTATCTAACCCAGGGTCCAGATGGTCGAAATCAACGACCAAAAAATTGGGGGAAGGTCGCACACACCAAGATTGTGATGGTGTAGCGATGAGGTGTTGAACTTTAGTAGCCGCCCCGATCGTGTTATTGGGGAATAACGGCCACCCAACATCACCTAACCCTAAAACCTCGGCGATAGTTTCGGTTTGGGTCGGGGTTGGTTTGGCTGACACACAAAACCAAAACTGGTTCTGGTTTCCAAACCCAACTTTTGGGTCAGTTTGGTTTTGGTTCTGTGTTGGCCCACCAATAGTGGTAGTGCCGTATACTGGTTGTATGACTCCAGAACTTGAACCCTTACCAGAACTTTCGGGTTTTGGGTTGGGTTTTACTTGTGTTTTGGTTTTGTTTTGGTATGCTGGTTGGTGGCGAGTTGAAGCCATTGTCCTTCTTCTGGTCCAGGACGTTTCCCGTGGTTCCGTGTCAAAGGTTTTCGGGTTACGTCAAGCTATTGAAGGTTCCGAGCTGTTGGCGCAGCTTGGAACCTTCCTTTGTTTAGTCAAGCCAACCCTTAAACTACACGAATGTAACTACAAAGGTGTAGCTTTGTTTGGCAGATCGGTGTTCTACCCGCCTGCGAGGGTGACTCTCAGGGGGACTTTTCAACAGTGATAGCGAACGGACCTCCCACAACCCCCACTATTTCTTTGGTGCAGTGGTCCAAGCTGCTGGGTGTAACCCGTGAATGGTGCGCTCAGCTAGCTAAAAACCCAGAATGTTTTGTGTTGGCCTGGCCACCACGAAGTGCTTACAACCCAAAAGCGCGGTGGCTAGTAGACAAAGAAACCGCAGAACAATATGTGGCGCAACGCGAAACTAGCCCGGCACCTGACCAGAGTTTTTCTAAGATCTCTAGCCTTGGGGGTCGGGTTGAACCAGGATCCGATAATACTTTAGAACTCGCAGCGGCTTATGAAACTTTGGCTGAGATATCAGAGTCGTTGGCGACCATGGCTAAAGCACAAGCCAAACAGAACGAGGCTATTGGGGCGTTGTTAAGGAATCGGGCGACCAGTCTTTACAACCAGGCCTTCGACCGTTCCTGAAAGTACTGGCGCCTAGCCGGATCGGCTTTTTGTGGGGATGGGGACACCAAAACGGTGATGGTCGGATCGCCACCAAGTTGGGTTTTAGTTTTGGTTTTGTAGTGGCAGCCATTTTAGGGCTTCACCCAAAACCTTTTAGGCATCGAAGAGACCACCCCGAGAGGTGGTTGTGTTCAGGTCGCCTAGTGTTTAACAAAAACGTTTTTGGGGTGGTGTGCTCCCCTAGCGGGCAGAGTGGTTGCTAGCTGGTTTAGTTCGAGCGTCGCTGGTAGAGGTTCCCGCTGCGCCCAGTTTTTGGTGTCAGGGTTGTTTAGATGTGCGCGGTAACCAGTTTGTGGACAGGGTTTTTGGGTGGCTACCGTTTTTTGGCTGGTGGGATACCTTCATCATCAAAAAACGTGTTCAGCACGGTTTCAACAAAACCCGAAGTTGATTCGGCACCGCGTTGTTGGGCTTCTTCGTCTAAAAAGTCTCGTTGTGCTTGGGTCATTCGTAGCCGTAGATGAGACTGGGCGCCTACCGACACTCGTTTTCGTCGCGGTACCGCAAACGGGGATTTGGACCAGCTGTTCGCTTCAAAAAGCTGGTCGAGGCGTGGTTCGCATTCTTGGTAGGCTTGCGCCCAAACTTCGGTGTTGGTCGCTGCTAGTTTTTCTCTAGCGGTTCTCATCCGGTCTAACAACAGTGGATTTACCGTAAAGTTGTGGTTGATGATCTCATCAGGATCGGGTTCGTTTTTGTTGGGTATTCCATGGTCAGTCCCACCAACGGTAACAGAAACCGGTTGAGATGGTTTTGGTTCTGGTTTTGGTGTTGTTGGGGCAACGGCTGTGTCCGCAGCCGCAGGGGGTTCTAAAAGGTCACCTAGGCCTGCGGGTGGGTTTCCCCAAACAGACGGGTCGATTGGTTTAACGTTTTGTCTCCGTGGGGTTGCCACTTGATGTCCTCGCTAGGTGTTTTGGGCTCAGGGGTTTAGATTTGGGCGGTACGGCTACGTGTCAGCGCCATGCGTCTAGCGTTTAGAACTTCGAACGCTAAAGCTTCATAATCTGCGGCTAACCCTTCAGCTGTTGGCGGGTATGAGTGTCGTCGTTGGGTATGACACCAAGCCAGTTCATGTGGTAGCAAACCAAGGGTGCGGGCTTTGTCGGCCGGTGCTGGCACGTCACGAATAAAAGTGTTGAACACAATCACTTGGTTTCCTAAAAGAGCTTTGGCGTATTCCCTAGTGGAACGCGCTACAGCCGTTTCAGCGCGTCCCACCCCAAAAAGACATAGGCCCAACAGTTCAAGATCTGGGTTGTATTGGTGAGCTTCGCTGAAACGTTGCGCAACAGAACCTACTGCTTCTACTGAACGGTCATCGGTGGCGGTAGGAACTAGAACAAACCGTGACGCTATCAATGTGGACAGCTGCGCCCAAGCCTCCCCAGGGGGGCTGTCTATTATGATCAGATCGTATTGGTCGTTGAGATGTGCTAGCACCGCACGTAGGCGTAACAAACTTTCCGGGCCGTAGGTAACCCTAGGCACTCCCCTACTGTCAAGCTCGGCTGCGTGTTCAACAAAAGTCGCGCCAAGGTGTGCTAGTGCCTGTCCCCCAGGGATCAGATGAAGATTTGGGCGGGTAAAAAGCCATTCGTCAACCGTGACGTTTAACGCTTCGTCGCTTAACACATTTGGGGCTGTCCCATCAGGGTCAGCTAAGGCTGACAACAACCCTTCCCCATCGTCATCCAAATCTGGGTGAACACCCAAGGAAGGCGCACAGTTGCCTTGTTGATCGAAGTCAACGATCAGCACCTGACGGCCAGAATGAGCCAACAAGCCACCTAAACCAACCGCTAACGACGTTTTCCCCACCCCACCTTTAACAGTTTGAACCGCAAGAACGTTCTCACTGGCTTGTGTTGGGGTGTTGAACGATTTGCGCCAGTTAGTACCGCCGGGCGCTTTAGAAGCGTCTAAAAGATGTGCCACAACCCAAACAATAACACATGTGGCACCTTAAGGTACCCTCTGTTGCGTGCCAATAGCCTCTGATTAGGTTTGGGGTGTTGCACACACAACAACCGGGTCTTACAACCGCAGCATCCCAGCAATGCCCGATGCCAGAAGCTTACAGGTAGCTACAGGTGCCCCGAAGCTCACCTTACGATCGTCATAAATGCTGCTACCCGCGGTGGTTCGGGTTGGGGTTAGATAGCGTTGTTCGTGCGTTACGCAACAGGTTGGTTGGGGGAAACGAACCTGAGATGGAGAGCTGTGACACCCTAATGTGGGCTGTGGCATCCGTGTTGGTAACCGGCAGGTGGCGGGTATAGAACCTGCGCTGGTGCTTTGTGTAAGCGGCTGGGGGGCGCTATAGGTCGGTTGTTGTAGCCCACCAGCTGCTACACCTTTGGTAGCGGATAGCTTTAGCGACGCTTTGATATGTGGCCGCCAAACCGGATGTTCACAAGTGTTAAAGCGGTAGCTACGGGTTAGAGGTGCGTTAAAAACGGTGAGAAACACCGCAACATACACTGTCATAAACCGTATGTAGAGATGGGTGACAGACATTAAAACTGTGTTGGTCAGTTGTGCATACCGAACATTACACGACGTTGAGGTCGGATAGTGGGGGTTGGGTGTGGTGTGTGTATGTATTAATACTGCTACATGACCCACCACAATTTGCATGTGTATACCGGTATTTAACGTGGCGGTGTGCCCTGTTAAAGGAACGTCGAAGAGTTTAAACCGGTTGTGGTTGGCTGTGTGTATCCTCTGGTTTGGGTTTGTGGTGGTTACCTGTGGCCCTAAACGGTTGGGACGGTAAGCGAACTGGCCGGTTTGGGGCTGTGTAAAGACCGGTTTTAGGTGGGTTGTGGTCAGGGGACAATCAGAGGCAACTAGGCGGACATATAGGAGCATGTCAGCTGATAAGCGTTTGTGTTGCCTCAGATTCCAGAAAACGGGGGAACAACCCATTTCGACACTTTATACGATCTTTAAACCGATAACCACCAGTGTCGTACAAGAACTTTTGGTGGGGTGGCAAGGTTTGTTTCGCCTGGTAAGTGTTGGTTCGTAGCGTGGGGTTTACAGTAGAGTGTTGATATGGGAGACCAGGATAAATCGATTGATGATCTGTTGGGTTCGATCGACGAATACCTTGATGCTTTTGAAGATGACGACACACCAAAACCGTCGGTGTTGTTGCAAGGGTTACGTGATGATGACACCGGGTTGGGTAGGGGTAGCTCTGGTCGGGGTTTAACGGAACCTAAACGGGTACCTAAACGGTCGCGCCGGTTCCGTCCGAAGAACCAGTCGTTAGCTCCGCCAGGTTATGAACGTGATATTCGTGGGCGTTGGCGTTATTCAGCTACTGGTGAAATGGTACCAGGGGCCCGTGATTTAACAATATTAGATTTAACGTCTGGGCCGTGGTGTTTATGTCGAAACCATCGTCTGATTCCATATTCGGTTGCTAGTAGGGATGATGTGGCATCGCTGTTAGACACACAAAGCGTGTTGGTGGGTGGTTGTAGCAACCCAAAACCAGCACCGGGGCCGGGACGTACAAATATTCGTCAGTGGGTACCGCTCGACCCGGCAGTGTTTGAGGAACTGGCACAAGAACCGTTAGGGATCGTGGCGGGCGAGTTGATAGTCACAGAAATGTTAGACACCTTTGGGGTGGCGTTAAAAGCTGGTGGGATAGCACCCCGCACTGTTTCGGCGTATCTGGCTAGAGGTCAGATGCCGCAACCGCAGGGCCGTATAGCGAACGGTCCTGTGTGGTCTGTGCCTGTGATCGAGTTTTGGTTGGCAAGTCGACAGAACGGAATACAAAAATGAGTACCAGTTATCGTGTTGTGGTCGTTGATGACCATGCGGTAGTTCGTACCGGCACTGGACAATGGTTGGAACGTTACGGCTTTGTTGTTGTTGGTGAAGCTATGAACGTGGTTGAAAGTTTGGAGGTAGTGGGGGACACCACCCCCGATGTTGTTTTGACCGATTTGTCAGTACCAGGTTCTACCGAAACTGGTGAGATTGTGGTGGCGCTACGTAAAACGTTCCCAAAAATCCCGATCGTTGTTTTCACGGCCCATGTTTCCTCTACAAGTGTGCGTGCAGTGTTCCAAGCAGGTGCTTCCGGGTTCGTGTCAAAACTGGCGCCTCTAAGTGAGATACCTAGAGTTTTGTTGGAAGTAGTTGGGGGTGCGATCACCATTGATTCGTTGACCGCTACCGAAGTGTTACCAGAGATCGCCACCCAAAATGTGATGGCCCGCACTGGTGGTTTAACTGTTCGGGAACGAGAAATTTTGGTGTTAGCAGCAGAAGGCCAAACAAACGTTGAAATAGCAGCTCTTCTAGGAGTGTCACGGGCAACTGTAGCGTCGGAACTTGGGCGTCTTATGGACCGCTTTGGTGCTAGATCCCGTACTAACCTGATCGCTAAAGTGTTACGGGCCGGGCTTTTAAACTAAAAACCCTGGTTAACACAACAACTAGCCTTTGGTGTGGGGTGGTTGGTTAGTCGATGGTGGCTTTGCCAATAATTTGGCGTTTCTGGTTGGTGCGATGGCTAGGTTCTGGGAGGGCAGGGGTGTGACGCTCCGCCCTATTTTTGCGGATTTCTTGGATGTAGTCGTCAAAGATTTGTTGGTCATCTGGGTGGGGTGTGTCGTTACGGATGAACTCTAACGCTTCGGTAAAACTAGACCGTTCTCTTTGTCCTGGGGACATACCTGCAAAGTAGCCGGACCGGTCCCGTACCCCTTCTTCGTCTTCGTAGGTGTGTGCTAAACATTGTTCTCTTACCGGGCAAAGCCGGCACGCTGCTTGGGGAGCGGGTTGGATTGAATGTCCAGCGGGTACGAAATAGTCGTCGGGGCTTAACTCGGCACATTTGATGTCATCCAACCAGGACAAATCAGGTGTGTTGTGCAAAATAGCGGAAAGATCAGTGATCATAGACGGTACAGCCTTTCAAAAACCTAAAAAAAAAAGGGGGGGGGGGATAGTGGGGGGGGATAGGTTTTGGTTGTTATGGTCCCTAAGGGTGTCCGATTTGGGTACCACAACCACCGCTACCTTTTTGTGGGTCAGCGGTTATTCGATGTAGGACTCCCCAGTGTCTGGGTCGATCGCTACTTCGATAGCGATATCTGCTACATCGTCAAGCCCGCCAACGTGAGAGATACAAAACACTTGGCCGTATCGTGAAGCTAGGTTTCGTAGGGCGCTAGTTATTGAGTTGCGACGGTCTTTATCTTGCGATCCGAGCGGTTCATCTAAAATCAGAAAACCGGTACCGCCACCTTGGCCGACGAGCACGTCGGCCAAGGCTAGCCGCATCGATAAAGCAACCAGGTCGGTTTCTCCACCGGAAAGTTCGGTGAGGGGCTGGTAGGTGTCACCATCTAAAACCCGAACCGAGTAGTCATCAGCTAGTTTGACTAGCGAGAACCGTCCTTCTGACATGGAACCTAAAATGTCGGACATGGCACCTTCGAGTCGGGGCCTGATTTGGGAAGTTAGTTGGGTTTCAACTTTTTCTAAAACTTTCGCGGCTTCAGCAGCGACTGTGCCTTTATGGGCGGCTTTGTTTCGTGTCCCCACAATTTGGTTGTTGTGTCGCAGTTCAGCTTCTGCTAGTTCTACCTGGTTTTTAGCGGTTTGGGCTGCGGTAGCTAAATCGGTTACTAGTTCAAGTTCGCTCCGGTGGGTTTCTAGGATGGTGCGTCGATGTTCCCAAGCTTGGCTTAGTTCGGTAGGGACTTGGGCTTGTATCGTTTCGGTTTTGGTTTGTTCGAAACGTTCAGTAGCTTCTTGCACTTTGGTTTTGAGTTCTTGTTGTCGGGCAATAGCGGCTTCGCGTTCTGCGATCAAAGCTTTAGCGTGTTGTGCTGTTTTGATTTGTGCTGCTACTTGACCGGCTTGAGTTTGGAGCGCTTCGATGTCAAACTCGGGCGCTTCGAGGCGTTCTAGTTGTTGTTCATAAACGTCTTGGCGGCGGTCCAGTTCAACTTTTTCGCCTTCATATTGGGACAACTGGTTCAAAACCTGTTGTGTGTCTCGTATCTCGTTTTGGCATTTTGATAAAGCCGCTGTGATGTTGTTTAGCTCTTCTCGTAAAGCTTTACCTTCTTGGGTGGCTTCTGTGACCGCTGCTGCTGCTTTTTCGACAGCGGTTTGGGTTTCGCCTAAAAAGTCGTGGTGGTGTTCTTCACTGATTTGTTGTCCGCACCGTTCACATACCCCACCTAGGGTGGCGGCAGCGTCGCGGCGTTGCTCGGCTAGTTGAAGATCTCTACGTAGCCCCGCATGGTTTTCTAGAGCTGTGTTTATCAACCCGTTTTGGATGTCAAGATCGTCGGTTAACGTTTTGAGGGTTTGTTCTAAAATATCGATTTTGGTGGCTGCTTCGGCCGCTGTTGTATATTCAAAGCCACTAACCAGGGTTTCTAGGGTGTTTTGGCGGTCTACTACTTCTTTAAGTTGGCGAGTCAGATGGTTTCGTTGTTCAACGATTTGTTGAGCCATCGTCGCGGAAGCTAAATGTTGTTGGAGTTGGGAAGCTTCTGCTTGTAAAGCGTCTAAATCCCAGGTTTGTTCCGGTAAAGTCGGGATAACAATACTTTGGTGTTCTGCTTGTAGTCTGGCGAGCTCGGCTTGCGCTGCGGCGCTAACACCTTGGGCTAGGGCTGCTTTGCGGGACGCTTCCGCCCATTGATGTTCAATGTTCGCTGTGGTTTCTATTTCGTGTTCCAGGGTTGCTAAAGCTGCTCGTGTGTCAGCAACAGCGGCTTGGGCTTGTGCGAGGTGTTCTTCAGCTGCGCGGACTTTGGTAGCTAGAACCCCTACGTCGGTGATAGTTGGTAGCGTTTCGATTACGGCTTGTTGGGTGCGCCACAAACTTCGGATTTCTTGGCGGGCGCGGGTCACGGCATCAACCCGTAACAGTCGTGCTAGTTGTCGGGCACGTTCGTTTTTACCACCACGTCCGCCTTTACCAATAGCGGCGAACCCGTCAAGGTCGGCTTGTTGGGCAACAACTGAGAGCCGGTAGCCTGCACTGTCCATACCTAAGAGTTGTGTTACCGCTGCGGTAACAGACCGTGACCCTTCAGTGATTGGGGTGTCGTTGGTGAATAGTTGCGCAAACGCAGCGCTTTTTTCGCGGCGACGTACAATCCGGTGGGTGACATCCCCCAAGGTAAATTCTAGTTCGACGGTAACACCTTCGTGTTCCGCTCCGCGGTGGACAAGACGGTCTAGGTAACGAGCACCATGTCGTGTTTCACCATATAAAGCGAACGTGATCGCTTCCAAAATCGTGGTTTTGCCGGTACCGTTTCCCCCTGAGATAACAACAAGTTGTTCATTTGGTTGGAAAGTTAGTTCGGTGTTGGTATGGCCCCGAAAGTTTTCAAGACGAAGTTTGGTGATCATGGTTTGTTGTTTCCTTTAGGTGAAACCCGCCCGCTATACAACTATTTCTCGGTGGGTAACAAAACGTTGTGCGCCGCTATGAACCTGTGGGGCGGGGTTTAGGGGATCGGTACAAGTGTTTGGGGGTTGGTATCCGCTGGTTCGTTTTCAGGGTCTAGGGTTGGTTGGGGTTTCGAAGAGCCCATCTCGGTTTCAACTTCAGGGTCTGTGACAGCTAAATGTTTGGTGAGATAGGTTGTGATAAGTTCCCCAACTTCTTGTCTTCTGGATGCTGCTACGTCCTGGGTGGCTGTTTTGACAGCTTCCAGGATTGCTTGAGATCCTGTTGGGACATCGTTAGAAGTGATTGTGCTGTTTTGGTTTTCAGGTGCAATCGTTGTTACTTCGTAATGTAAACACCAACTGGTTTCTTGGCGTACGGCCGGCATGTGAACTAAACCCCACACTTCCCTGGCAACGTTTTTCACGATTTGTGCCACCACAGGTTTTTGGGTGTTGTCAAACCCGGCTCGGGCGTCTTTGAGCCGATCGACCAGCATCGTTGTGATAGTTTGGGGGTCAAGGTCGGTAGCGTCAATGACCGGTAGGCGAAACATTGGTCGGGTTGGCAGGTTTTGGGGTTCTACTTGTGGGCTGCTGCCGGGCTGTATCGTTACTTTTAGATAGCCTCGACCGGCGCCTTCTTCTCGCAGGTCACCAAACCCCATATTTTCTGTGGATCCCGCATACCAAATAGCACTTGGCGTGCCAGTGGTGCTGGTAGCGAAACTTACCGGTCCTTGTTTATGCCAATGCCCAAGCGCTACATAGTCCCAGGGTTGGGTTAACACTTCAGTAGGGATAGCGTATTCACGACCAATGGTACGGTGAAATAGTTTTGAACCGCCCGCTACACCATGAGCAACTAGGATCGACACTTTGCCTGGTGTAGGGGTAATCGTGTCAAATTCGTTTTCAGTAGCCAACGTTTTGAGCTGATCATGTGGTACTGCTGTCACAACTGTATTGGCCAGTTCTGGGGGTATTTCAGCATTGTTTTGTGTCCCGAAATCTATTTCTGTGGCAGCTTCGGTAACAACATGCACTCCTGGCAGGTCAGCGTAGAGTTCAAGGAAACATTCTGAATGCCTATTTGCGGGCTGGTCATGGTTTCCTGAGATGATCACTACCTGGCGTCGGGTACCGTCTGGGCGTAGCGCAGCCAACCGGGCCAGCCAACGACGCGCTACCAACAAGTCACGTACTGGCAGCTGGGGTCGTTCCCCAAGGTCGCCAGAGTGGATCACTAACGATGGGTCCCAGTCAATAATGTGTTTGCAAACATTGATAAAAGCGGTACCTATATCTGCTGAACGTACGTTAGCTCCTATAGGGGTTTGGGCACGATACGCAGAATAACCCAGATGGGTGTCAGAAAAATGGGCTAGACGGTACGGAACGTTTTTCATGTAACTATCGTGTTAAACCCTGCTGTTTTGCCACACCCCAACCGAACCCAAACCGTTCTAGGTTGGGTTTGTGAAGTTGAAAAGGTGGGGATACCTGCAGAGTGTTATCTTCAGAAGGGCAGTTGGGATCTATGTGGGCCTCTGATTCGCGAACTCTATACATCCCCAACAAAGCGTTTAGTTTGTTAGATACTGTTATTGCTTTAGTTATTGGTGCGGTGATAGTCGCCACAGCGTTTGTTGGTTACCAAAACGTGTTTATTCGTGCTAAAGAACAAACAGAGCTAGCTGCTTTAAAATCGGTGGTCCGTGAAGCCCAAGTACTGCTAGTTATCTCAGGTTCTGACCGTTGGGACACCCAAGCCGGGCTCGATGCGGTGTTGGGCGCTATAGAGGACTGACCTGTAGCTACTATCGCCGGGATTTACGCTTCTTTGGCTAGTGATGTTGTTGAAGCTGATATTTGGCCAAGTGCAGGTCAGGTAAGTTTCGTGCGGTCCCCACACACACTTTTGGTGGTGTCATCAACCAACGATGGTTGGTGTGTTACGGTAGCTCCGCCTACCGGGGCGATCGATGGTGGTTGTGTCACAACCGAAATTGTTGGTGAGCTAACCCCAACAGCGGCTGTCGCTGAGAATCTGATAGCGGGTTTAGTTCCTGAACTGCTAGGCGATCTAGAACCCTCCGATAACACCGCCCCGCTAAACACCCCCGCCAGATAAGACGGGATGGGCCATGATAGCAACAGGTGATCTGCATTCTTGTGGGCTAGACACAACTGGGGTGGTCTGGTGTTGGGGTCTAAACAATTTGGGGCAGCTAGGTATTAACAGCACCACAAACCAGCTAAACCCCCAACCGGTGGATACCGAGTTACGGTTCACAACTTTAGCTGCCGGGTCACGACATTCTTGCGGTATTGACACTTCTGGCGATGCTTGGTGTTGGGGCCAAAACCAGTATGGTCAGCTAGGGAACAACACAAAAATTGATTCGCTAGTACCAACCCGTGTAACAGGCAACCACACCTTTACTAGCCTTACAACTAGCAGCTCCACGGTTTGCGGGTTAGACAACATGAACAAAGCGTGGTGCTGGGGTCGAAACCAGAACGGCCAGCTAGGTAACAACAGTAGTGTTGATCAGTCTGAACCGGTAGCGGTTTTTGGTAACCGGTCTTTTAAACAGATCGTTACGAACGGATCTACTAGCTGTGGTCTTGCTAATAATGCGCAGGTGTGGTGTTGGGGCCGAGGAGTCCAAGGCGAGTTGGGTAATGGTACCACCACACCAAACCAGCTAACCCCCGTAGCTGTCTCGTCACCCCGTAGCTATGTGTCCCTGTCTGATTTGTGTGCTCTTGACACAAACGGGGCGGCATGGTGCTGGGGACTTGTAGATGGGGCGGTGCGTACCACACCGGTAGCTAAACACCCAGGATATTCTTTCAGTGCCCTGGTTAGGAACCGTTGCGGAATTTCGAACTCAACAGTTTTGTGTTGGGGTACCAACAGTAACGGACAGCTAGGCAACGGTTCAGAAGCTAACACGATAACACCTACCCCAATCGTAGGGGATTTAGAGGTGGTTCAACTAGCGACCAGCACAAACCATACCTGCGCTGTGGACACCAACGGCAAAGGCTGGTGTTGGGGGGCTAACAGCTACGGGCAGCTAGGAGTTGGCGACCAAACAAACCGTAACATCCCTGTAGAGCTACAAGTTTTAGGGGACAGTTAACCCACAACCCAGATCAGTGTTCAGGTTAGGTGTTGAAAACATGTTTTTAGAACACGAAAAACAAAGTTGGTGACATTATGTGGAATATTATGGCATGGGGTGTTTTGGTAGGGGTGTTTGTCGGGTCGCTGCTAGTTTCGGTGTGGTGGGGACGCCGTTCAACAGAACCACCACCCCAAGTTGGTAGCAGCCCCGAGTTTGGTCGTGCTAGTGACCGAACCTTTGACGTTTCTTAACAAAACCACCAAACCATACCAGTACTGTTCCTGCCGGTAACACTACCGTTAAAAACGGTGCAATAGTAGGATGGTTGTGGCCAAACAACCATATCGTCACACACATGTTTGGTAGTGTTGCACAAAAAATCATGACCAAACACTATCCCCGATGTGTTGTTACCTGCGGACCTATGAAACAACGCTGTTATTACAACTCTGCGACAACAAAACCCCAGGCCGATGTCATAACACACTTGGGGTTTTGTTAGCCGGGTTGTTGAACAATACTTGAAACTAAACGCCCCAACACCAAACCAAAAGCGGGTTTGTGTGTTTACTTTTTAAGATGGTAGGTGAGATTTTAGTGGGGTTGGGGTGGTGTGTGTTGTCAACGCTTCCAGAGGTGTTTGACATCACTAAACGAGCGGCTGTAAAAGCCGGGCCCTGTCCCCTTGGAGAAGGGGAGAAAGGAGGTCGGGTTATGAAACTCATAAACCTGACACCCCACGAAGTCAATATTGTAACCGAGGCTGGGATTATATCGATCCCAGCCTCCGGGGTGGTGGCCCGCGCGGCCGCCACCCCAACCCCTGTTGGCACCATCGAAGTAGACGGTGCCGAAATCGATTTGGTTTCCACGGCCTATGGTGCCGTGGAAAACCTACCGGAACCCGAGGCCGACACAATTTTTATTGTGTCGGCGCTGACCATCAGTGCGGCTCCCGACCGCACTGATCTCTTTTCCCCTGCCGACCTCGTACGGGACGAGGCCGGCAACATTATCGGGTGTAGGGCTTTTACACGTTAAAGCCCGACACCCAGGCACCCCCAACTGTAACGGTTGGGGGGTGTTTTTAATTGTTTGGTGTAACAGCTGTGGGGTGGTGTGTTTTAACAATATTTGTGTGTTGGTGTGTGGTTAGTCGAGTCCATAAGGGTTTTCCGGGTCGGGTTGGTAGGTGGCATGTAACCCTTTACGTCCCATGTCTGGAACCTGGATTTGTTCTAGTTCGCGTATAGCTTCGGTGGTGTTGGATGCTGCTGAGATAGTGGTTTCGACGAGTTCTTTTGGGATGCCTTCGGTGAGGTTAGCGAACGATTGGGGTTTGAGGTGTTCTTGTAGCACCCCAGCCCCTGTTTTAGCGCGTTTAGCGCCCCCCACAGTTTTTGCTTTACCGGTCCGCCACGCTGGGCGGGGGAACGTAACGATCATAGCGCCACGGAGGTTGTAGGCCCATAACGCCATTTGGCCTTTAGGTAGTGTCACTAGTCGTTCTATTAAACCAGAAGGTAGCCTCCCGTACACACCGGATGACAACTCGACGTCGCTGGTACGTCCCAAAGCACGGGTAGCAGCGTTGGAATATACGAGCTCATCAACAACCGATATTTTTTGGGCGGCGCCAAACATTGAGATCCCTGCGTAGCGTCCCTGGGTAGAGATCGTGCGTAACGTTTTTTTGACGGTAGCCATTTCCCCGCCTTGGGCAGGTGCGAAAGCGTTCAGCTCATCAGCTAAAATAATGACATGATCGACCCCGAGGGTCGCTTCTTCAGCGGATTGCATGATACGTTTCGTGGTGCGTTCCATAATGAAACCTTGAGTGTCGGCCGGGAGCCCTGAGATGTCGACCACCACGATTTGGCCGTGCCGCCAACCCTCCACAGCAATATCATCATAGGCTTCGTTGGCAGAGCCGGTAACGATCAGTCCTTTAGTACGGGCTGGTAAAGATGAAAACATGCGGTAAAGGCGACGCATGGTAGCAATATGGGTCCGACCCCCAAAAGCGGTGTCGGAACCGGTTTGTTCAGCTTCGGCAAGTTGTTGTTCAAACCAACGTAACATGTGGTTTAACGTGTCGATCCGGTTAGGGCCAGGGGTGTTTAAATGCAGATCTTCAAACTGTGAAACAAACGCTGAAAGTTTGTCGTCCTGGTAGATGTAGGGGAAAAGGGTAGGTAGATAGCGAAACACCATACGCAGATCCCAACGCAACGGGCGGGCATCTCGACGTTCGGAACGGGTATGGCCCTCATCTAACACGCCAGGAGACCACACAGTCACATCATCGAAAGGTTCCGCTGGGACACCTAAAGCTTGGTACAGTTCACGGTCAAGGTTTTGAAGTTCGTAACCTTGTTGGGGTGGTTCATCTAAATATAGAAGATCGGTGCCTTTAACATTAAAAATAAGTGCCCCTACCGAATGGTTATACAACCCGCCGGTGTAGACCGCTGAGCGTAACAAACTCATCATAAACGATGTTTTAGCAGCCAACCCGGAAAGCCCAGCGACTGTTAAATGGGCCCCTTCTGGGCCTAAAAGATATGTGCCATCCAAAAAAATTGGTGCGTATTCACCAGAAACAAGTTTCACAACCCCTGCTGGTATAGGCCATTCCATGTGGTCTAAACCAGTTGCTACCCCAAGTTCGGTAGCGGTAGCAGCTCGAACTATACCAGCGCGAACAGGGCGCATATGTTCAGAATGAAACACTTGAACATCGGCCACGACCACTTCTTGTAGTTGGCCTAGAGTGTTGGTTTGGTGTGTTGCTACCAGTTCTGCTTCAAGTGGTGTGCCAAACACCCCCACGGTACGCATGTCAACCACAGCACCAACCACAGCGCCTTCCACAGTGTCAGCGCACACAGCAGTACCGATCTCTACAGCGGTCCCCGCAACACGGTCCACAATAAACGAGAAACGACCAACGTTGGTACCCTCACCTTTAGGTAGATACACAGTGCCTAAAACGTGGGAGCGGTCTAGGGTTGCAGAGTTATTTGTTGCCATAGCTCTATAGTGTGAAACTTGTCGTTGACCACACACCCCAAACAAACCCAACCACCCAACATCACATGATTTTTTGTTACCTGTGGCATAGGGGTGTTGTTGGGTTTGTTTGTGAACCCGACCTGGGTTGGTGTTAAAACCCTAACGGTCGGGTGTTGTCCCACATGAAGAGCCAAAGCGTAGTGTTGGGAACGTTTAGCTACCTAGTTTTCAGGGGCGCAATGCGGGTTGGCTAGCTGGGTTAGTCCGTTACGGTCCCCAGCACCTAAAACCGCTGGTTGGGCACCTACATGTTTATACATGATTTGGGTTGAGTTTGGGGTGTGATCTAACCCCACAATATGGCCAAGTTCGTGTAACAAAACAGACCCTTGGGTACGGGTCCCAACAAAACCGGGCTGGTAGGTGGCAAGTTGTTCTAAATTGAGCGCAACAGCGCCGGAAACATAGCGCAGCCCTTCCGGTGTTTCCACATGGATTTGAGCAGCTCGGGCTACTTCTGTGCCTTTAAGTAGCGGGGTTTGGTCAGGAGTAGCCCACCCGATCAGCACGGGTGGCCATTGCCCGGTTTCGGTAGGGGTAACACCCCAAGTTTCGGTAGGGATCTGGTTTGTTTCACCCACATATTCAAACTTGTACCCGGTTTGGGTCGCAATATGTGCTACCGCGGTGTGAACGTCCTGTTCACCGGTTTCGCCACTGTTTTCCAAGTTGATTGTGTAACGTATCGCTTCGCAAGGTTCCCAAACCGCTGGGGTACCGTCCGGGTTAGTGAAACTAAAAACAAAACTGTTTTCGTGTTTAACGCTATCACCATCCCAACTGGTGGTTTCTGTGTAGGCACGTAACGCTTCGGTGTAGGCAAGAATATGGTAGCGTGCTGTTGCTAGGGGACCCGGAAGCCAGCGTGGCAAAACAGAAGGCCCGACCGTGAGCACCCCAACCACAACAAAAACAGTCAACCACCAGACGATTGTCAAAACCCGGCGGATTGTTTTAAAGATCTGTAGCTGTGCTGGTACTCCCATGGTTTAGCTCTCTTGACGTTTCACAAATCAAAAATGGGGGATCGTCGGGCTTTAAGATGTGTTTCAACAGCAGCTATAGGACCAATATGACGGTCACCTCTAGGGTCGGTGTTGCCAACGTTTTGACGACTGTTTAACACCTGGGCAGCTAAAGGTTCGAGAAGGTCTGGGTTGAAACTTTCCAACCTGACTAGCCCATAATCCCAACGATGGTTTTGGGCGTCTGTTAACCGTAGATAACAAGACCAGGTAACATCGAGATGTCCCCGGTTAGGTGGCATTTTAAAAATTGAGGACCGCCACGAAAACGGTAAAGACCACAGCCCGGTTTCATCAGCCAAGTAACGGGTATTTACTGTTTTGATCAACCCCACAAGGTTTCGGTGTGGTTTATGACCAATAAGGCTCCCGTCACATACGACAAGACCGTCGCTACTGTTAGTTCCGATAGCTTTTTGGGCTATGGTAAGTTCTAACGTTTCACGCCATTTGTGAATGTTTGCTACAGCGTTACGGGTAACATCGTCGGGTTCGGTAGCGTTGGTAGTTACTACCATATCGTCGGGTACAACCCCAGCCACTAAATGTTTGTCTTCTTCAGCGCAGAACAGACCTAACTGTTCAACCCCATGTTTTAACACCATCTCGGGGGTTAGTAGGCCTGCTGCTGCGTATTGTAAAACGATTGGGCGTTGGTTTTGCCAGCTCAGCACCCGCGATGCTTGTATACCGTCGATATAACCTTCGATCGGGGCTGGGGACACACCAACAATTTTGGTGGGTTTGTCTAATATTTCAGCCGGGTTTTCAGGAAGAAGTCGTGGTTTAGGGTTAACAAGTGTTTCACCACCATGGCCAAGCCCAAGAGTAGCTACAAGCGAGTACAGGTCAATGTTTGCTGTAGCAGATTCTGGTGTGAAGACTGGGGTTGGGTAGCGGGGCTCCATATTGGTAGCGTGTACAGTTTATTTCTGGTTGCACACCCCGAGAGAGCTTTGTTACCGACAGGGCGGTGTTGGGTAGCTAAGTGATTTTCTACCAACCCGTGTTTTGTGGGGTTGTTAGAAGTAGAACACGAGTGTAGCGGCGATGATACAGATCATGACAAGAAGCATCAGCCCTACCCGTAAAAAAGGTTTGGGTTTAGAGACCGGTCCCTGGCCTGTTTGTGGGACTGTTTGATATATCCCATCTGCTGGTGGGTCGTGTTCAAGGAACACAATAAAATTGTCAGGGTCAAAAACCTGGTGGTTTATGGAACCAAAATGTTGTGGGGTTAAACTAGCAACCCCTTGTTGGGGTGGTGCGCCTTGTTTCCATTGCCCTGTTTGGGTTTCATGTTCCCACTGCCCGCTAGTGGGGTTGATCCGCCACCGTATCCCCATATCGTCACGAGCTATCAGCTCACTTGCTTCGGTTTGGGCTTGGGTGGTTGTGATCTGGTGGTTGCGGTACCGTTCCACAAGATCGTTGTGTGCTGCTGCTATACGGGCAAGATTGGGGTGTAAACCGTGGTTAATCATAGACGGGCCAAAACGTTCCAACTAGCCCACCCCCACAAAAATATCTTTTAGGGGTGGGTTGGCTGGTGGGTGTGGTTACTGGTGTATCTGGCTTTTACCGTTAGACGCTATGTTGTAGCCAGGTAAAGTTTTTCCGGCGTCCAAAATTCGTTCAACAGTTCCGTCATCAAGGTCACCTAGAACAATGTCGTAGGTGATTTGGTTGATATCAGCATCCCCGAGAGTTTCTCGGAAATGGTCTGCGACGAGCCGGTCAAAAACGTTACGGTATGTAGGCCAAAGCTGTTCTAGGTGTTCGGCAGGTGTGTAGTTTACAAGCAGTTTGCCAGAAGTAGGGTTGGCGTTATCTAAATCAACTTCACAAACAACTTCACCAGAGTTTAACAACTCAAACTCGTCGGAATATAGCCACACGTTAGAAACCCAAGCAGCGTCATGCGAAACCCGTTGTGAGACCGGTACCGCTGCCCGATATGTAGCTGGGGGCATTGTTAACCGTTCAATGTCGGCTAACACCCGAAATTCGGCTAGTAACGAAATCGAATTTAGAGCGGCGGAAGCAGCTCGGGCGATAGTTTCAGTGGTGTTAGGTTTACCTAGATGCCCGATAAAACCGACCGCTATGTTACGTCCCACAGTGGGTGATTTAAGATAGATAGCTAGCTGTGCTGCGGAGTAGCCAAGTTCTAACGGTTGGTCTGGTTCGTCAGAAACCAGTGTAGCTACACCGTTAGCGTCGCGTGTGAGTGTGAACCGGTAGGTGTCGATAACAGTTTCAAACCTAGGTTTCGGTTTTGTTTTGGGTTCGTCCGTGTTCTTTGTGGGTTCAGCACTAGCATCAGCCTCGGAGGCGCTGTCAGGTTCGCTAGTCGCGACGCTGTTAGCGTCCCCGGTGAAAGTTTCCCCCAAATCAGGTAGCGTTTGGGTTGGGGGTTGGGTAGGTATATCTAACAGTGCTGCTAGCGGGTTGGTGTCTGTGTCCGGGATGGTTTCCGGTACAGGTTCTGGAACAGCTGTGGTGTCGTTGTGTGTTTGTGGTGCGGGTGGTGGAGTGGTTTTAATTTTGTTTCGTGTAGAAACTTCCACCACAACTTCATCGGTTTTAAGCTCGTTGTATAACGCTGAGCGCCGTTCGAGTCGTGTTAGGGGACCGTGAGGGATCGCTATAGGACGTTCAACGAGCGACGCAACGTTACTTTTAGTTAAATGTAACAAGCTGAACGCTACAAGGTTGTCAGTTACACGCATAGCGCAAGTAGCGTTAGGTTTTTGGAACGGCATAGGCCGACCGATATGGTCACTCGCGTTAAAAAATTCGAAGATGTCATCTTCGGTGCGGACCCTAACAAAAAACGCTTCTCGTGTTGGTCGCCGTGAAGTACGGTTTACAGTTCGTGACATGTTTTCTCCCAATAACTCTGCACCAGGTTTAGAGTGATCATCCCTTTTCGGGGGTTCAACCCTCACTTTGAGGGCTAGTTGGTTAGTGTCGGAACCCAACAAACCACCCAACCCGTCCCGCTTGAAAACATGGCCCCAGCTTTAGACACAACTACCACAACCAAGAGATGTCTGTGTTTCAGATATGGTTAGGTTTTTATAAGACCTGGACGTGTCTAGCGTTTCACGGTTTTAGGTCGGAAACTAAAGTTACGCTACTTGCTAGTAGATTACTCACAAGTAGCATATAACGCCATCGTAGAGGGGAACACAAACACCCCTTTTGCTGTCGGTCTGTTGCTACACAACGGTCCAGTACAGCTGTCAAGTACTGTTTGTGGTGTGGTGTGGTGTGGTGGCGGTTTTAACTAGTTAAACTAGGGTTGGTCGCCCGCAATAGGTTTAAGGTGGGCGGGTTATGTGTTGTTGTCTGTAGCTACCCCTAACACCGCTACAAAAGGTGCTAACCCGACTATCATGAACGCTATGCGCCACAACTCGGGACTGTCGAGGGATGTTATAGAAGTTACCGCTGCAACCGCTTCTCCAAGGACAGGGCTTTGTTGATACCACAGTCCCGCAACATGGTCGAACGCTATGATTCCAGCTAAAGCCCACAACGCGGTGCGGGTAATGAACGTCACCGGTGATAACAACAAACCTGATATCGCGCCGCCAACTAAAACCAGCAGGATAGCTTGGTTAAACGGCAACACAAACATGGCAGCGATCGCACCAACCATCAACACCGACGAAATCAGATGTTGAGCTCGACCAGCTTTCGTGGCACCTACCCCGAGCAACAAACAAACCAACCCAGGTAACATAACCGCCAAAGTAACTGACACTAAAGACACAATGCTGGTGTGGTTGTTAACCTCGGGCACAAGTTGTAACAGGTGCGCGAAAAGTGTTTGACCACTTTGTAAAATCCCGTCGGTAACACCACCCACCCCTGACTCTAACCAGTTGAGTGGTCCTACCACGATCAACGCTGCAATAACTAAACCTAAAAGCGCTACAAACATGTGGTGTACCGTGGCGGCGTAACGTGTTGAAACCACACCCTCACCAAAAACCATCGCACAGACCAACACCACCCATAAACGACAAACATGTGTGCCGGGACCAACAGCTAACACAATGCTTGGGACATCACCCACCACTAGTTTGTTACACAACACTAGTTCCGGGTCAACAACCGTTGCTAAACCATAACAGAACCCGAACTATCTCAGACACATTCTCTGACCAACCCCAACACACCTATCATGCCAACCAGCTTCTCTTTCACCACCCAAACACCCAAGCGTGGGAACCAAAACATTTTCGGGTTGCTCACCAAACTTCAAATACTGGAACCTTTAGTCCAGTTCAACAACACCACAGTATATGTGGCTTGCACCGCCCAAAGCGACCTTTTTTTGGCAGGCATATTCGATCAACAAAAACTATGTGACAACTGGTTGTATGTGCCGATCAGTCCGCAACGTTTAGCCCAATACAAAGCCGGACAACACCCTTTTCGTCAAGCATTCACTAACCCCGAGTTTTGGGTTGCCCACATCAAAACCACCCACCAAGAAACAGCAGTTGATGTGCTTAGCTTCCTCCAACCAGAACACATCCCACAAAACTGGCTACCAAACCCCGAATGGTTTCTAGCACCACAACCCTAAAACCTAAAACCAGGCGGAACACCACAAAGTGGTTTGAACCTGAACCAAACAAAAAGAACCACAAAACAAGCTTTGATATCAAGGTTGTGTGCGCCGCCAACAAAAACCCACACCATAGTGTTGTTACCATCTTTCCAAGCAGGAACACTCATGAAACATCAAACCCTACCCACCACAACTTCACCTGCTATCCGCCCGGACCACACCGCCGGCGCAGCGCCGACTGCCGCCCCACAAGAGGGGACAAGGACTGGTTTCATGTAAAGGCAACTATTTAAACTCTTGTTTAAAGCCCCAACTGAAACCGTCTCTACAAAAGTAGGACGGTTTTTTTGTTGTAACCACATGGGGGTGTAGCTCAGTTGGTAGAGCACCGGTTTTGCAAACCGAAGGTCACCAGTTCGAACCTGGTCATCTCCACCAAAATAGGGTGCCAGCACCCGAAACGTTTTGCTTGGCTAGCTCAACTGGTTAGAGTACCGGCCTTCCAAGCCGGGGATACGAGTTCGAACCTCGTGCCAAGCTCTGTAACAACAAACCAATTTACATTTGCCTGGGTAGCTCAGTTGGTAGAGCACGTTCCTGGTACGAACGAGGTCACCAGTTCAAATCTGGTCTCAGGCTCTCAAAACCTTCGGGATGTGGCGCAATTTGGTAGCGCACCTGGTTTGGGACCAGGAGGTTGGACGTTCGAATCGTCCCATCCCGACTAAACAATCTAAACCCCACAAACCGATCCCCGACGCTTTGTAGGGGTGTTTGCCCCTGCGGGGTTGGGACCCAACCCCCAGCGGTTCTGGCCAGTTGGTGCAGTGCCACCAAAATGCTGATCAAAAAAACAACACCCAGGTCGCCAAACCAAACCACAAAGTTTCTAAAGCCCCTCATACAAACCAAGAGCAACATCCGGCGAAGTGGGCAGCTGTGAAACCCTTGGGCGGGGTTTAGGGTCGACACTACCTTTGGGATAGCTGTTGAGCTGTCACAGCTGCGGCTAGTTGTTATATCGGCTCGAACAGCGACCGGTGTTCGTGTGTAACAACTTGTTATGTTCTCTAATTGGAGTGTTTCTGTGGTGGGGAAAGCCAGGTTAAGGCCATGTTTATACAACCAGAACAGTATCAAAGCGGGTTAGCTACCCAGGTTAGACCCCGCCGGTTTAGTGAGGTTGTTGGGCAGCGTGGTGTTGTCAAAGTGTTACAAACTGCTATCAAAAACCGGGCGTTACCTCAACAGCTGCTTTTCACCGGGGGTTCAGGGCTTGGAAAAACTACGTTGGCGCGGGTCACAGCCGCCGCGTGGCTATGTGAAGCTCCGGTTGAGGGGGACAGTTGTGGGCAATGTGTTTCCTGTGTGGAGCTGTATTCGGTGGGTGCTAGCCACCCCGATGTGATCGAATTTGACGCTGCGTCTCACGGTTTGAAAGACCAGATCCGGGATTTAGCAGAAAAAGCGATGATCGCCCCGTTACGTTCTTCCCACAAACTCTATATTATTGATGAAGCCCACGGGCTATCCACCGGTGGGGGCCAAGCTTTTCTGAAACTTTTAGAAGAACCCCCACCCCATGTTATTTTCATGTTAGCTACCACTGACCCGGACAAAATGTTACAAACAAACCGGGGAAGGTGTGTAGAGTTCGAACTTTCATATCCGTCCCACCAAGACCTTATAGGTCATCTACAAAAAGTAGCTTCCAACCAAAACTGGGTGTTAGACACACAAACCGCGACCGAGATAGTAGAAACCACCGACCCTGCTTTAGGGGTCCGGGGTTTGTTGATGGCTTTAGTTAAAATCAGTGGTCTGTTACACACCAACCCGGACCGTGAAGTTATCTCAGAGGTATTAGGTAACGCCCCACCAACACTACTGCAACAATGTTGGGATCACATATGTAACTTTGACCGTAGCAACACTTTTATAGTGTTAAACCAGTTACGTGACTACACTGACGACGCTAAGATCAGGGTTGGGTTGATGAGGTTGGCTTACCAACAAATGCTGGACATTAGCGCCCAAACGATCGATCCGGTAACAGTGTGGCGCCACAACGAGCTAGTAGAAACCCCCGCTGGGGTGGGCTGGTTAGACCGAACATTAGCTGTGCTGTCCACCCCTTCTTTGTCACCCACAACAACTCAGGGAACATTTGAGGCTTTAACACAAGAGTGGTGGACCAACATTTTGGGGGTTGTCACAGAACTTCAAACATTGTTTGAAACCAACCAACACCTGCTAAAAGATGTGTCCTACCATCAACAACCTGTTGAAGACACCACCGACAGCTATGGTGGTGACCCCCAACTTGACGAGTTGGGTTTCGAAGGGCACACAGGCGACCCCCAACAATCAGCATCAACCAGCAACCAGACCGTCGAAGCTGGGCGGGGGTCTAGCAACGAAAACATGCTACCAACAGATTTGTTACAAGTTTTCACCCAAAAAGTAGGTAAAGTACCGGCTGCTGTTGTGATGTCCTGCCAAATCAGTGGCGCAGGAAACCAATATGTGGTGGACGTCCCAATGTCACTAAAGTCAAGGTTAGAGCCCTATGTTGAACAGATGCGGGCTCTAGCCCAACAATTTAGCTACGAGTTAAGCTTTGTTTAAAAGCCAATCGGCTGCTTCATCCGCAGAACAGGCTTTGGTGTCCATAACAAGGTTTAACGAATCGATCCGTTCAGCGTCACACCGGTAGCAACGGACTTTACCTTTCACTACCCGCATAGAGGGGGTAGCATCCCCGTTGGTGTGTCGCTCAGGTCGGGGACAGTGCCACAGATCTCCGTCAGGGGTACGAGACCCAAGAGCGCTAAGTGTGACCTCCACAGGGGTTGCGGCAGCGGCGACTAGTTTTCGTTGCCTTGTAGAAAGTGTTAGCGGTTCTACAATAGCTGTACGGTCCTCAGATCGGGTTTCGCGGCGTAACAGCATAGCGGCACGTCTAATGTGATCTAAACGGTTGTTAGTTAAGGTAACAGTTTCATCTGTCGTGTTGTCAAAATCGGCGGTGGTGGCTAGGTAAGGGAAACGTTCGAGGGTGCCCTTATTGCGAAGCCCTGCTATTAAAACAAACTGGGCTACTGCGGTAGCAGGGTCAGGGTTTAACACCAACCGACAAGTTTTCGCAGCAACAATTTGTGTGGTGTCTTCCATCGTTAAACGTTCACCATCAACACTTAAAATCGTGGGATGTTCAGCCCCTACTTGGATAACGTCGATAGTTTGGCGTGCGTCAATACTTTGGGCTGCTTTACGGGCTTGGCTGTCAAGAGTTTCGATATCGATCACCGTGTTGTTTACAACAACGTTTAAACGCCGGCCCGCTAAAGTAGAAGCCGCCACATAGGCTTCTATCGCTGTTTCTATCGGGACGTTGGGACCTATATGGAACTGGACCCGTGTTCTAAGATCAGAAGGGCTTAACCCGGTGTTTTCTAAGGCCTGTACAACAGGGGGTTGTGGTGGATAGCTAGTAGCAGCGTTGTCACCCTCATTGTTCTCAGTGGTGTCGTTGGGGGTGTGTGTTTCGGTGGTGTTTAGGTCAGCGGTTTTCACATAGGGCGGCACAGACGGCGCGTCGCCTACAAAGATCACGATTTGGATCGGGCGTTCACCGTTGGGCCCGACTTGGGGGGTTTCATCTTTGTGGGGGCCGGTTACCGCAACAGTTTCGTTATCTGTTGTGGTGGGAGGTGGTTCTGGGGGTTCTGTTACGGTTGTGTTGCTAGTAGAGTTGTTTGTGGGTTGGTCGTTTTGCATGGTTTGGTAAACCTCTTGGAATGTTTGTTACCCAAAAACGTGTTTCGGGGGTTGGGTTGTGATTGTGTCTTCAACGTTTTGGGACGCAACCAGCGACCTGTGTTAAAAGCGTTTGGTGCCGAGTGAAAACTATTTGGTGTTTTGTTGGCGGCGATATCTGTACACAGGGATGCGTTGGTGTCTATCGGTAACAAAACTGTTGGTAGCAGCCCAGGTAACCCCAGCAGCTAAAGTTATGATTGTTACGCTAATAGGTCCTACCGTCCACCAAAACTGGGGTGGGGTGACACGAAACGTTGAAAGAAGTACAAGGTCTCCTGAAAGGTTTCGTGTGACCTGTTCCAAAATGTTTATGGTGAGCCGTGTTACCGCTATAGCCCCTAGGGCCCCCAGGGATGCTACTAGCACACCTTCTGTTATGAACGGGGTCCGTATAGCTATGCGGGAAGCCCCAACGGAACGCATCACCGCAACTTCTTGGGCACGAGCAGCGACACTAGCTTTGGTAGCAGCCCACAACATTAGCACTGTGGTTATACCAACAATAGTGGCAATAGCTCCTAAGATAAACGAAACTAGTTTAGCGATGTTAAACACGGACTGTACCGCTGCTGAAGCGTAG
The DNA here is from genome assembly GCA_041676705.1 of Acidimicrobiia bacterium. Classification (NCBI taxonomy): domain Bacteria; kingdom Bacillati; phylum Actinomycetota; class Acidimicrobiia; species Acidimicrobiia bacterium. The sequence goes on along the minus strand of JBAYRL010000009.1, from coordinate 45,984 downwards.
GAAACGCTGTAAACCCCAGGCTGGGTTTTGAACGTTTCCCCTATTGTTTCGATATCTGTAAGAGTTGACCCTGCTTTAGGAGTTACTCGCCATGAGGTAGGTAAACTTTGTGGGGTGACCCCTTCTAAAAGTTCGGGGGAGTCGTGGAATAGTTGCCGGAACTCGGTGTAGGTCTCTTCAGTGTTAACATAGTAGAACCGTTCAACAAGCGGGTTTTGGGAAAGTTGCGCCCCAATGTCTGCCGCCACATCTTGAGTGACGTGAGGTTCCAAAAAAATGATTGTTTCAACACCGTCACGCCACCGGATAAGAGCATTGTTAACACCAGTTTGTACTAACACTGAAGTACCGATCAGTGTGGCGGTAACAAACACTGCTAGCATCACAGCAGAAGCTAACGGTAACGTTGCCTGCAAACCTTTTAACACAGGTGTAACATGGTAAGCTAACATGTTATGTAACAGCGAACGTTGCCCGGTTGTGTCCCCCACAACCTTGTTGTTGTTTTCAAGGGTTGGTGGGACAGAAAAAATTTGTTCTATCCGATCATGTTTGTTGTCTATCATGACAGTAGTTGGTGGTTGTTGAGTTGGTAACGGCCTCGGATGTCGTCCCTCACAATTGTTCCTTGGGATAGCTCAACTACCCGGCCAGGGGTTTGGTCCAAAAGGTCGGTGTTATGAGTAGCCATAACAACAGTGGTGCCTTTAGCAGCTATTTGGGCTAAAAGTTGGGTGACGCTACGGGAAGCGTCTGGGTCGAGGTTCCCGGTAGGTTCATCAGCTAACAACACAGCCGGGGCCACAGCTATTGCTCTAGCTATAGCAACTCGTTGTTTTTCACCGCCTGAAAGTTCGTGCGGGTAGCGGTGATGGTAGGAAGCTAACCCCACGAAAGCTAGTTGTTCTTCAACCCGATGGTTGATTTGGTGTTTTGGCCAACCTGCTGAGAACAACGCAAAACGTAGGTTGTCAGCAACGTTACGTTGATGTAGTAACGGATAGTTTTGGTGGATGACAGCTACGAGACGTCTCAGTTTAGGAAGCTGGCGGGGCCATAACATTCCCACATCTAACCCTGCCACGAACACTTGACCGCTGTCCGCTAACAACTCGCGGGAAAAAAGTTTTAGCAACGTGGTTTTACCCGACCCTGACGGGCCGATAAGGAACGTGAGAGAACCTTCCACAATATCTAAAGACAGGTCTTGTACGGCCGGTTTCGTTTCACTGTAAACTTTTGTTACGTTAACAAGTTGCAACACTCCTGCCACTGTTCAGTTTTTGGGTTTCTCGCATTCAACCAAAAACTGTGGGATCCCCAACCCAACCCGAGCACAGCAGCTGTGTAACAGCTGTGTTGTGGTTAGTGCCCCCAGCAGGGTTCGAACCTGCGACCGATTGATTAAAAGTCAACTGCTCTACCAACTGAGCTATAGGGGCTACATCACCAACCAATGGTGTGTTACAAGAGTGTCAGCTTTGCCGGTCGTGCCACACAGCTTTGCCGGTCTTGTCACACGGTACGGGTTCTGAACACTTTCCAAACTGGGGGGTTGTGTGAGGGGTGTTAGCTGTGGGTAGAGCTTCTCAAAAAGTGTTTAGCTGGGGTAGGTTGGTGTGGTTTAGGGGAATATTGCGTGTTGGAAGGCCATACCGTATTCCACGGTGACAGGTGTACCTAACCGGTTTTTTACTATGGTGGCTTCTACACGGCTACCGATCTGTTCAGCTGGTTGTTGAGGGTTGTAAAGCCCAGACATGTTTGATGTGGCTAGTTTTATTCTGATGGTGGTGTAATAGGCGGTCACGTTCCCACCTGTTGAACGTTCTGTTGCCCCAGGGTTTCGTAGCGTTGCACGGGTTTGGTTTGTTAACACAACGCTACACCCGCTAGTAGTTATAGTGTCAGCGACTTTTGTTAGGAACTGTTTCACAAACCGGGAATGTTCAACGTTGCGGGTAGGGTTCAACGCTGTCACAGAGTCTACTATGAGCAGGTCAAACGTTTTGGAGGTGAGCATGAATAGTGTTTGCTCAACAGCGTCTTCCCCACTGTCAGGTTGGGTTATGAGCAACGCTTTAGAGTCGAGGCCCAGGTTGTGGGCCAAACCCACCGGGAAACTGTGTTCTGTGTCTATATAGCCGACGTTACCGCCTAAACGTTGACAGTTTTGTGCTGCTGCTAAAGCTAGGGTGGTTTTACCACCGGCAGGTTCCCCAAAAAGTTCGACAATATGGTTGGTAGGGAAACCGCCGGTAACTAAAGCATCATCTAGGGCTGGTATCCCGGTCGGGATAGCTTCTAAACCTTGGCGGATAGTTTCGCCGGTTTGGGGTTTGTAGCTGGCTAGCGTCGCAGCTTTAAGTTCATCTAACAACAAGTTTTGGTGTTGCATAAACCTTCCTCCTAGAAATCAGCTGGGCCAACCAAAAAGTGTGGCCCCCTAGGAACACCACACACATGTCACGGCTGAGGTGGTTCTTTAGGGGTTATTGTTGTGTTAAGACAACACCTAACAACCTAGTGCTGTAGCTTGTTAGGTGTTTAGCGATGTGGTTAGTTTAACGGTTTTAGGTTACGGAACTCTGGTGCTATAGAAAACTGGTAGACCAGCCAGGATCGTGAATAGCCTGCGTTTAAAGATTTTAACCAGTGGGCTTTGCCACCTGGGTCGGGGTCACGTCCTAAAATGTTGTTGTAGATCCGTGTCACATAAGCATCGTTGCTGGTGTTTCGGTAATCTGATTTGAACTCGGCAGACTCTGCGAACAGGTCAGCTATTTTTTGTGGGGAAAGCCCGTTGAGTCGTGCTTGTACCCAATATGCTAACCCGTTCGTGTCAGGCGCCCGGTTAAAAAACGCTTGGTAAAGCCACACCATTTCAGCTTGGATAGCGTTAAACGTTGATTGTGGTGCTGTTGGGGTGGGGTCACCGTTTTGGATGAAACGGAACGTTACCCACAATGTGGAACCTCGATAAACAACCCCGATACCTACCTGGTTAAACTCGCCCAGCACGTTACGTTTATGGCCGGGAGAGTTCATAAACGCCACATGTAACGATCCGGGGGTCGCGCCACGACCAATGTTTTCACCAGCCCGCCGCCACTGCGGAGCGATCTTTGCTGTGTCTTGTGACAATGTTGTGGTGTGTTCCAAATAGCCCAGGTTGTCAGCCATATGCGCCGACCAGTTCCGGGCTTTGGTAGCGGCCCCTTCATGGAACACCAAACCTGGTAGTCCCGCAGCGAGCCGGTCACGGTTTAACAACCCTAAAAACTCTTGTTCCGCTGAATGTTCCGGCGATACTGGTACCGCCTCTACAGGTGATGTTGCAACTAGCGGGGCAACAACACCAAAAACCAGAAACACAACTAAAGTACGCCAACCCCAAAACTTGTTATCTTTAAACACCATTGGCCGGTAACCTTTCCACGATAAACAACCAGCAGATTTGTGACTGTTACCGTGTACCAACCATCACTAATCCCCACTAGGTTCGTGGTGTGTGTCACGTGTAGAAATACTGGCACTATCAACACTATGAACACTTCTGTGGCTAGTAGTAACACAAAATTTGTTGCGGATTCGGCTGCGAATATGACACGCACGTTGCGGGAAGCGTTAAGCAGGATCGATGGTGGTACCGAATTAGCGCGACAAGCACGGGCGCTTGGTCTTTGGACCACAGACGCTCACCGCAACATAGAACCCCGCCGCCCGTTCAAAACAGAACTAGGTAACTTAACACCGTTACAACTCTCAAACGAGTCAGGCTGGTGGGCAGCAGAAGGGGCCCGGATCATAGAAATGTTAGGGCTGTTAAACGCTTTGGCGGTAGCGTTAAAACATGACTATGAGGTAGTTAAAGCCCAAGCAAGAGTAACCGCCCGAAAAACCTGGTTACAGACACCGGTAGAGGAACGTACCAAAACGTTAACAAAACCAGAGATAGAAGACCTTGTTACTCTTGATCCTGGTGTTAGCGAAGTCCAACAGCAACTGTTGGTAGTGGAACAGCTTTTAGCGGTTGTTACCGCAGCGAGAGACGCCACCCAAAACTATAAAGAAACAATATCAAGAGAAATCACGTTGAAAACAACACAGATGACTACAGGACTCTACGGGTAACACGATGCTCCCACCAAAAAACCGGTGTCTAGCTGTGGTAGCGTCACTGTTTGTAATGTTGTTTGTTGCCGGGTGTGATGTAGGGCTACAAACCAGGCTAGTTGTAAACATTAACGAGCCGCCCTACTTTAACCACCAGTTGGTGTTGGAAACTTCTGGCGAAGCAACCGAAACGTTCAACAACCTAGAAACAATAGAAACTTTGACGGCCTTGTTTGTTGAACACGGATATCAACAAAACCAGCTGTCAGTCACTACCAGCGGGGACCGTTTCCGGTTTGTGGCCAACACACCCCCCAATGTGGTGCTCCCACCCTCTGGGTTGAGCGGTGTTGAACACGTTTTAGTTGAACCTGAAAAACGGCAGATAACGTTGGGACTGGTACCCCCAACACAGCTACAACAAAGCATCCTAGAAGCCGTAGAAACCTCAGATGTGTATGAACCAACAATCGTAGGGGAAACACTGGTAGCATCCATGCTATTAGAAGTGTCTGTTGAAACACCAGGACCACCAGCACAAATAGGGAACCCGAATGGGTTTGATGTTACCACCACAAAAAATGTGACGGTTGTGAAACGCCGGGTTGAGAACAATACCACGGGCGAGCTGACAATCATGTGGGACACCCCTACCACCACCTCGAAACCGTTTTGGGTAGTGTGGCTGTTTCTTGCGGTGCTAGTTGCCGCTGTTTTTGTTGACCGGCACCGAAAACACAACCAACGCTGGTCCCGTTGGACAACACCGCCACACAACAACTCTCCACGCTCCTAAACCAAACCAGCACAACCCCCAGGTTTATAATTAAAAAAACGGTTGAGGTTTAGAGACAAACACAAAAATATTGGTGTGTCACAAACCCCAACCGTTTCCAGACCGGTTTGGTTACGGTGCTGCTGTGAGCGCAACAGCAGCGTTGTTGTGGTGGGTGATGTTGGTGTTGTGCGCTTCTTGGAACGCTGGCGCCACCAAAAACACCCATAATACTATGGCTAGCACGGGAGCCAGGTTTAACCTGAACGTGCTAGCGTTTTTTCCGTCGGCTTTCACCGGACGGACAACGATTTTGGCGATGGTTACCATCACCAAAATCATTGCGGCCACCCAAACAGCTAGTTTGGTGACCGTAGCTGCCCCACCTACCCCTGCTACCAGGGCGACGGCAGCAGCACCCAAAACTAGGGTGCTGATAAGCCCTTGGCGGGCGGCCCCCCTGATTGGGGAGTTTAGTGGGGCTCGGCGGGCACCAATAAAACGGTGCCCCCGGTTCGCCCGGACCTGGTGCAGATGGACTTCAGCCCATCGGTCGTCGCGGGCTAGGGGGCCGATAGCCCACTTTTCGAACGCTTTCCCGGCGTTCGCTAGTGGGGTGATCAGCGCCCTAGTTTTTCCTGATGTTACCACCATCAGGAAAGATAGTGCTGCCGACACCATGATCGGTATCGGCACCGCCCAGGTAACAATGAATGCTGCCTGGGACCACCCGGTCGATGGGTGGTGGGTGTTTATCGCCCACCAGGCGACAAACACAAGGACGGGGCACAACACGCCCCAAATCAGGTAGGCTCCTAGGCCCGGATTCTTTGTTTCCATTTTGGTCTCCTTTGTTAAAAACCATCTTGTGCAACACGGTTTGTGTTGTTCTTAGGATGGTGTTCTTAAGGTGGTACTGTTGTTGCTTCGGGTTTGAACCCAAAACCGTGGGTAACAGAACAACGCGTTTGTGGTAACAACACCTGTGGTTTGTTGCGGACCACAGCTAGTGGTTTTTTGTGTTACCGGTTACACTATGTGTTGTGGCAAGCCCGAAAAGGGCACACCATGTTACCAAGGAGGCCAGATGTTAACTAACATGTTTATTTCAACAAAAACAACTGTGTGTTTAACACACCGCCCCACTGGTGCTAACAACCACCCGTTTGAGCGATGGTGGGCCTCATTGGTTTCATCGCCAGGTTCAACGGTTTCCTAAACCAGCAACAAAACCTTTACCACCCCACAAAAACGGGTATGGGGTTACACAACACAGTTTTTGTGTGACATGTTAAAAGCTGTTGCAGGTTTGTGACCCATTTTTGGAAGGTTCCGCTGAATGGTCGGCAACCGGTCTTGAAAACCGGGGTGAGTGAAAGCTTAGGGGTTCGATTCCTCAACCTTCCGCTGACACTAAAACATAGCCGTTAGGGTATGGTGTAATGGTAACATGACGGTCTCCAAAACCGTAGATCAGGGTTCGATTCCCTGTACCCTTGCCTAAAACATCACAACCTAGTTGTTTGCTAAAAACAGCACTCAACACACAATCGTTTTTTATGCCTGGGTAGCTCAGTTGGTAGAGCAGCCGCCTTGTAAGCGGCAGGTCACCGGTTCGAACCCGGTCCCAGGCTCCACTTTAGGAAAAAGTTAGCGTCCAACATGTCTAAAGCTGTTTCGGTGTGGAGGATGTTTGTAGGCGTCTGTGCTGGAATTGGTATACAGAGCGGACTTAAAATCCGTCGCCGGAAACGGTATGCGAGTTCGAGTCTCGCCAGACGCACCACAAAAGCAGCTGCGCTGTCATGTTGCCACCGTTTCATAAGGAGGTGTTCGTTGAGTGACACACCAACAACTAAAACCTCTGTAACCGGTTTTGAAAACCTGGTAGCGCTAAATGTGAAAGACACAAGTGTTGTGACCGGGATACCAGTGGCACGGCTAAAAATCTGGTTGGAATGGTTCCACTTCCAAAACCCTACCCCACCGAACCGGTCTGATATGCGACACACCAACCCTACTTTCGGGGTGGGGCAGCTTTGCCAGCTACGCAACACTGTTTTGCTACTCAACAACAATGTGTGTATCACACAAATTGTGGGTGTCAGCCAACAGTTAGGGATATGGTCTCAAACACAGCATAACTCTTCACCAAGATTCTTAGCTGTAACCCCAAACGGTGGTTTCTACACCCTCTCGGAAATACCAACACACACCACAAACCTGTTCATCATTGACCGCCAGGAAACCCTAGAGTGGGTAAAACACAGGCTACAAACCCTATATGACACTCCCCGGTCACCAAAAAACGTTGGGCAGGTAACCCCAGATCTCTACAACACCAACATAACAGTTTTTGCGGGTACCAGAACACCCGTTGCGGCTGTGCAACGCTACCTGTTGAGAGGGATACCGGCCAACGAAATTTTGGTTGCCTACCCACATTTACAACACAGCGACATAGAAACAGCTAAAACACATTTGATGGCATCTTTATTAAGCAACCCGGACCCACTGCTATAACCCCACACCACGCACTCCACAACAAAATATGTATTGTGGGTCGCAACAAAAGGTGTGTTTAACGGTTAGCGGTCATCCATAACATCCCGCTGTAGTTGGGGTCGTGGTTGTTATTGTTGGTATAAAGCTGCACCGTTTTGGGTTTCAAAGACGTGCTCGCACCTTGGTAGGGAGGGGCCGACACTAGCCGCGACCCGTTTTTGTTTAGCTGTTGACCTTGGAGCGCTTCCTAATGAGTTTTTCATCGCCTGGTTTCAATCAAACACCCCAACCAGGACACCCGCCTTCCTTTGGTGGGCCGCCACCAGCCCAAAACGTTCCCGAACAGGGACGTGCGGGTCGTCGCGTTAAAACAGCACCTGAAAAAAAGTCGAACTCGTTGTTAAAACTTGGGGTTATTTCGGCGTTAGGGACTGTAGCGCTGATTTTGTTGATTTTAACATCTGCAGAACCTTCTAAGACCTATGTGGTTAAAGCTGCGCAACAGCTTTCAACTCTTTCCAAAATAGATGACTCTATGTTAGAGGCAGTCCCTGTAGATGTTGAGGCTATAGAACCGAACACGTTTGTAGCTGACAACGCTGCTGATGCTTTATCGTTGGCGTTGGAAACTATAGAAGGCGCTTATCCCAACACGACAGTTTTTCTAGGCCAACAAATACGGGCCGATGCGTTCAGTTTTTATAGCAACCTTTCCGAAACGTTAGGGCCAGATGAACGTTTAGTGTCAGTAACAGCCCGTCCAGCTACAGCAATGCTAGGCAAACTAGGTATTGGTGACATTGTTGACATCGTCGCTACTGACCCTTCCAACAAACTATCCCAACTAGTAGTTTCAGGTGTTGAAATCGTTGATGTTACAATCAGCCCTCAAGGTTTAGACGCTGCTGCTAACCGTCAAGCTGGTGCTGATGGGTTGAACATGCAACCCGAAGAGTTGTTACCAACCACCCCAATGCCAGGCACCTATGTTTTGCGGGTACCAGTTGAACACGCTATGAACCTCATAGCATCTGACGCTTCCGCAACACTTTATTTTGTGTACCGAGGACCAGTTGTTGACAACATGGTCGAACTAGACCAAACCGGCGGAGCGCCAGGGTCGGTCCTAGAAGGGGACATCACAGACCTTAACAGTCCTGCCCAGTTTGGGACAGAACCAGCCGGTGACTAAACAAAACCGTCCTGTGACCCAAACACCACCAAAGGTTTAACGAATGACAGCACCAATACATATTATAGTAGCGGGCGCCGTAGGTGTAGCTAACGCCTTAACAGCGTCACAACTTTTCGAACAAGTCCACTACTGTGCATCAGGTGCAGATCTTAGAGACCTTATCGCAGCAGGGGTGTTTAACGGCAGAACAACCAGCGACCTTATAATCATCTTCGCTGACAATCTACCCGATGGTGGTTCAGGTTTTAGCGCTGAAGAACTCATCGGGCGGCTAACGGTAGCATCATGGAAAGTTGCTGTTATCGACAGTTCTGGTTTAGGGCGTAACATTGTTACCTCTCATCCCTCAGCCGGGCTGTTAACCCCACCATTTTCGTTAAACAACCTTTTAGGTGCTATCTCAGGTACCGGGATTGTTAACACAGAACCTGTAGATCAACCATGGGCTTGGGAACCAATCGAGCTGCACAACCCAGAACCTATAGTTACCTCTACACAACAACTCCACGAGTTGTTAACAGAACCTGCTCCTTGGGATAATCCCACCGCCCCAAACACAAACCAATGGGGCCAACCACCACAACCTGGCACCCCACAACCAACAAGTCCTCCAGAACCGGCATGGGCACCAGCTGTACCAACACCTACCACCCCATCTGCTTCATGGGACACATCCCCTCCCCAACAACCCTACACCCAACAGACCAACCCCTGGGGTGGGACAGGCACCCAAACCCCACCGTCGCCTAACACCCATCAAACCCTAGACACAGCTCAGACCCCAAACACCGCAGGTTTTAACAACGAAGCTGTAGAGGACTTTCCGACCAACACGTGGGGAACCTCACCCACGAAACAACATGATTGGGACGAAACACCACCGCCACCGTCCAACAGTTGGGGAACACCTGAACCTGCCCCCGTGTCTAACCGTTGGGAGGAACCTAACTTAGCGCCACAGGTTGTTGAACAGCCCAGCTGGACCCAAAGCCCTAGCCAACCAGAACCCACCCCGCCGCCGTCCAACAGTTGGGGAACACCCGAACCTGTCCCACCAACAAGCAGCTGGGGGGAAACCGTTCCACCTCAAAACACAAACCAGATGGTGCCCGCACCACAACCCGAAGGTAACACCGCCGGAAGCTGGGGTGTTACCCCAACCACAAATCCGGTTGTTTCTCCAAGTAACCAGTGGGAAACACAGCCTGTGGTCGCATCAGACCCTGACGTTTTGTGGGGAAATCCTAACAATCCGGCTCTACAAGAGGCACCAAACACAACACCAGGGCAGTGGAACAACACCGCAGCTGTGACATCCCACCCCGCAGGCAGCTACCAAAACAGTTTTCCTGCTACCACAGGTGGGCGTAAAGGGATAATGATCTCAGTAGCAGTACCTAAAGGTGGTGCTGGTAAATCAACCCTAGCGTTAAACCTGGGTGTATATTTAGGGTTAAGGACCCGTAACTTACACCGCACTGTTTGTATCATTGACGCTAACGTGCAGCAAGCCGACCTTGGTAAATATATTCACCAATACACACCAAGCATCGTGACGTTAGCCCGTCAAATGGACGATTTACAACACGATCGGATCAATAAACACCTGTTTCATTTAGCAGGGTTAAACACGTCGTTTCTGTTAGGCCCCCAATCTTCTGAAGAGTCTAACCCTCTTTGGATAACACCCCAGCTTTACACCCAGGTAGTAGACATTTTAAGAGGACTATACGACTACATCATAGTTGACACCCCAGTAGCTGAACCACACCACGAATTGTTTCGTGATTTCATTATTCCCTCCTCAGATTTTTTGATCGTACCTACAGCACCGAACTACACCACGATTGCTAACACAGATGACTGGTTACGTTGGATCACCTTACCAACCCCGGCTAATGGGGGAGGGTTCGACCCGGACCGTTTAGGTGTTGTTCTAAACCGGGCTGAGGAAGATATTGGTTGTTCTGAAGCCGAAGTACGAACCGAGCTGGCGCATTGGCGGTACTTAGGTCAAATACCAGAATCACGTGCTTTTAAACAAGCAGCTAACGCCGGGGAAATAGTCGCAACCCGTAACCTGCCAGACCTTTCATTAGCGTTTTCACAAGTGTTGTATGCAGCTACCGGCGAAGAAATTTTGAAAGAAGGGTTTGACCAGCCCACCAAATCAAAAAGTAGTTGGTGGCCGTTCAGGAAACAAAAATGAACAACGCTCGAAACTCGTCAAACCCACCAGAGCGGGGTGCGCTAAACACGTCACGTTTGATGGCCCGTCGAGCGATCCTTGACGACATCAGCCACACTCAAACCCCACAACCAACAGACATAGCCCACCAACCGCAAGTTTTGTTAGGTGACCCTGAACTTGACGCTACGATCCGTCGCTACCAAAGTGTGCAGCCACTATGGCCGGCTGTCTTAGCGTTACAAAGCCTTATAACTAGCAACGTTTCGCTACAAAATCTGGTAAAGACGTTTCGATTAACACGAAACAAACAACTTGACCACAACCAGCATCAACAGTTCAGAACAACTATTTTTCCTTTCATGTCAGCCCCTGAAAGCGGATTGCGGTCACTTTCAGGTGACCAAGCCGACCTTATTATCGACGTTGCTTATGATGAACTGGTCGGTATTTCTGTTTTAGGTCCCCTATGGCGTGACGATACCATCACAGAAATTATGGTTGATGCTTGGAACAAAGTACGAGTAGAACGTCACGGCAAACTTTTCGAAACACCGATTTCGTTTCGTGACCATGCGCATGGCTCCTATGTAGCCCGCCAACTCGCCGCGATGGTCGCAGACCGCAAACTGGCCCCATCGTTACCTGCAGTCACCGCTGACCTTGAAGGGGCTAGAGCCACGTTTGTGGTCGCGCCGATCGCTAAAAGCGGTTTAGCGTTCACAATCCGCAAGTTTATGCCGCTTCTCAACATGGAAGCGTTGCTAGCCACCTCAGCTATGAGCCCTGAAATGCGACAGTTTTTAGCAGATGCTGTCCATTCTAGAGCCACCGTTTTAGTTTCAGGGGGAACAGGCACTGGAAAAACAACGATGATTAACGCTCTTAGCGAGTCAATACCGAACACCGAACGTGTTGTATCAATCGAAGATTCCTATGAGTTACAGCTAGCTAACACCCATTGGGTACCGTTACAAACAAAAGAAGCCGCTTCTGCGGATGACCAGGTAAGAGTTTCAATGGCAGACCTGCTAGTAGTTACCTTACGGATGCGCCCAGATCGTGTCATTGTTGGTGAAATACGTGAAGCTAACGCCGCGGCGGTCATGTTACAAGCTGCTAACACCGGGCATGACGGGACCATGACCACCATACATGCCAGCTCACCTGACCAGGCCTTGTTTCGTTTAGCTGGTTGGGCACGAGCCTCCGGCGGTCTAGACCCTGCTTTAGCAGCCTATGAGGTCGCTACAGCTATAGATGTGGTAGTCCAAGTTGAACGTTCCGCTACACACCGGTTCATTTCCCATATAACAGAAGTAGATACCCGGTTTGTGAGCAACGGACAAATCATCTCCAACCCCCTATTTACCGGGAAAATGAGCAACAACCCCGACCATGCGGTGCCTGTGTTTACACAGGTAGGGATTCCAGGTGGCGACACTACCAACAACCCTACCCAGCTGGCGTTAAAACTAAGCCGGTATGGACGTTTAGAACGTTGGAGGCGTTAAATGCTGAACCTTTTAGCTGCTGTGTTAGGCGGCGCCGCTGCGTTCTTTGGGGTGCTTTGGGTTAACAGTGTTAAAGAAACACGCCTGTTAACAACGTTGGAACGGCGACGCTTACAAATAGAAGCAGAAAACGCTCGCCGAGAAAAAGCAGCCACATCCAACAAAGCTAAACTGGAACGAAAACTAGGAGAACTTGGCTGGTTTGGGGACCTTTACCCCGTCATAGTCGGCGCAGGTTTAGTGTACATGGGTTTAGCAACCGGTCTAACCCTAGCCGGGCTACCCACACTTTTAGCGATCTTAGTTGGGATCCCAACATCATTAGCAGCCGCTTTCGCGGTTTCTTCTGTTCTAAAAACCAGAAGACAAGAATCGTTCAACACCCAACTAGTAACAGTTCTTGACATGTTAGCTACCCAAATGAAAAGCGGCAGCTCACCCCCAGTAGCGTTACGTGCAGTGCTGCCAGTCACCGCAGAACCATTACATTCAGAACTTTCCAATGCGTTATCCCAACACCGTGCAGGGATGCCGCTACCAGAAGCTATAGAAGGTATCGCTAAACGATACCCCGGTAAAGCTATAAGTCTTTTAGCTGCTGCTCTAGCAATCGAAGCTGAACAGGGCGGTTCTCTAGCCCCCGCTCTAGAAGCCGCCGCACAAAGTATCCGCTACGACAACGAACTTTCAGCTGAAGCCTTAGCAGAAGTCGCTGAAGCAAAATTTCAAGGTTACGCCATCATAGCTGTGATCGCCGGTATAGCGTTCATCCTGTTTAACAAAGGTGGCGGGCTAGACCAGCTGTCACGCCCTGTACCGCTCATCGGGCTTTCTATCGGGGTAGCTAACTATCTCTTAGGCGTGTTTCGGATGTTGCGCGTGTTATCAAAAGCAAAAAGGTTAACAGTCTAGGAACTCAAAACATGCCAGCACTAATAACAACCATAGCTATAACACTCTTCGGGTTAATCACCTGGACCTTGGTACGTTCCCGTACCGAATCCGACGATCAAGAAGCCCAAAACCTGATCGACCACAAATTTGAAACAGCGGCCGCTACCAGCCAATCGTTGTTTGACAAACCCTTACTTGTCGCTGCTCGCCCCATAGCTAAACTCACACCCATCCAAAACGCTGGCCAAAACCCGGCCTGGCGTACCCTGTCCACCAAAGTTGCTATGTCCCAACTCTATGGTGGTTCAATAGAGGTGTATATAGCAGTACAGCTCCTAGCCACCGTGCTAGGTTTCATAGCGTTAAGTTACACCTTGTTTGTTGTTACAGGTCTGTGGCCTAAAGCCTTTGGTGTGATGGTAGCGTTTCTAGCGGTCGTGTTACCTTATGAACGGATCCGTACCTCAGCACAAGCCCGTGCCGATGAGGTGACTAGAGCCTTACCAGGCTTTATAGAGCTGTTACAAATGCCTTTAATAACCGGGCAAGGCATACAAAGAGCGTTAGAGTTCACCGCGGTACGAGACACCAGTATTGTAGGGCGTGAAACGTTAGGTTTGCTAGAACTTTTACGAGCTCGTGCCCTACCAGAACGAGAAGCGTATCAACAGATCGGGGCACGTCTTGGAACCCCAGAAGCCGCCGCGTTTTTTAACTCGTTAGGACAAGCAGCGGTTGAAGGTACAGAAGTGGTCCACACGATCGCTCAGCAATCCGAAGCGATCCGAAAAAAGTCGTATGAACTAGCACGAGCACAAATGAAACGGTTACCTCTCACCTTGGTCGGTATCCAAGTAGCACATTTCATTCCTTTGCTACTCATTTCTGCGATGATACCTCTCATCGAAAGTCTTAACACGCTTTAACAGCATCAACAGTTGTGTGAACAGCAACAGACACAAAGGTTTAACTAACACAACAAGAAAGAAACAACTTCGTCATGAAACGGTTCTGGAACCACAAAAAACGTTTGAACAACCGCCGCCGGGGAGCGGTGCTATTAGAGTTCGTTTTTGTGTTGCCGTTGTTTTTCTTTTTCGTGTTACTAATCCTAGATTTGAGCCGTGTCATGTTAGCAACAGGCGCCGCTCAAGAAGCTGCTTATCGTAGCGCCCGCGCTGGGGCAGTTTATGGTGGCGCACAAAACCGTTCAGAACCAGCATTCCAACAAGCATTAGGAGAAGTTCCAGGTGGGGGCGCAATAACAAACCCGGTGTTGTCTGTCCGACGCGGAAACCTATGTACTGTCTCTGACCCGTTTGTAGTGGTTGATGTTAACTATCAAATCAAATTCATGACCCCTGGTTTAGGACAACTTGTAAAAGGTGCAGCGTCAAGTTGGGGTGATGGTTACCAGATGAACGCTGTAGGGGTGTCACGTTGTGAAGTAGCGGTACGGTAATGCCTAAAAACCGTGGTGTAACGCTACCTAACACCCCGAAACGTGGGGCTGTGCTTCTTTTGTTTGTGATGTTCGCTTTTCCGATAATCTGGTTTGCTGGCACACTAGCTGTTGATGTGACACACATTTTAGTAGCGCAAAGACAAGCCGCGGCTCTAGCTGAATCAGGAGCGGTGGCTGGGGCTACCTCATGGGACAACTCGGGAACAGTACGTTTAGATGTAGCTAAAGCTACGTCGGTGGCGTTAGAAACAGTGACTTTATCAAAACAATATGGTGCTGCCGCCCAAGTAAAACTTACCAACACCGCTGTTTCGGTGTCGAACTCTCCAACGAGCCCAACAGTAGAAGTAACTGTGTCATACAATGTTGACAACCTCGTGTTTTTACCTGTTGTAGACCGGTTGTTAAACACACGCAACGTTCAAGGTAGTGTGACAAGGGCGGCTAATGTTTGTGTTCCTGGTGTTAACACCCACACCTATTCAGGTATATGTGAACGTCCTTAACGTTTTGTTGTGGGGCTAACCGTTCGAACCTTTCACCCAACCCTTTCTTTAGAAAAAAAGTGGGCTTAACCATCAAGCTTGGGTGGTGCAAATGTTTGGTTGGGTGTGTTGGTTTTGTCGTTTTAGGTTTAGACACCCACCCAGGTACCCAACCCTTCGATGTCGGGTGGTGGTGGGGTTTTGTAGTAGGGCTCTAACAGTGGGTACCACCACAAAAAAGGTGAACCCTTATCCCGGCTATTTATGTGCCGATGAGGGACAAAGAAAGGAGACCTATGAGCACTAGCAACTTCCGCTCCCAAGCGATTCATCTCATACGGGACGCTCGAAACCCGTCGGTGGTAGCTGCTATTGAGCGGCTCCGACAAAACACGAAAAACCAAACCATGCCTAGCTACACCGTTGATGATGTTGTAGATATGGTTGAAGGTTTTATGGTGATGCGTTCCCCTAAAGAGTTAGCACACCAAAAACCGTATTCAGAACAAGACGTAGTTAATGTGTTAGGAAACCTTGGTTCTTGGTTAGCTAAAGTCCACAAAAAACCAGACCCTACCGAACCAAACAACAAGGTCGCTACGGATGCGGATAGTTACGAACCCCAAACCTGGGATTTAGACGAGTTATCATCGTTTTTGCCAGAGTTTGAAGGGCTACCGTCTTTAGGAGGTAACCCGGAACAGCTCCGCAAAAAACTTCTCACCAAACTTCGACGGAAACACCCACCCAAAAAACGTGGGGTGCGTCGTGTGTTAGCTACACCGATGCCGGCTGTAGCAGCCCAAAACGGTGAGATCCCGTTGTTCCAACTGGCCCCAAAACCGGGTACGTTAGTTGAACTAGCAGGAACAGAAACCACTTTGGTGGCGCCAGTTGTTCCGCCAGGGTTTGAAACAGAGCTTCAACGTTTCTCAAAAGCGTTAGGTGCTTTGATAGCTCATCGTCCTAAACATAAAGACATAGCGAGGTGGTATGAGCGCACTAATCGTCGTTCTGAAGCCAAGTTGTCTTTCACTATGGTCGCTACTGTTTCAGGGTTCGCTCGTATAAACCAAGAAGACACTTTAGATCAGGTGAGCGACGCTCCCGAGTTCGCGGTGGCAGCAACCCAAGCGTGGGATTTGCTAGAAATTTCTCGACAGGACGCCTATCACGGTCTGTTCAAAGTGTTAACAGCGTTTGACCCAGCCTTGATTTTAGAAGGAGCGGTCGCGGCACGGGTGTTGTGGGAAGCAGAAATGGAACCAATAATCCGTTTCGCTAAAACAGCGCCAAACAGCCCGGTGTATGAAACAGCTTTAGATCGTGAAGTGTTGTTTGTCGCAGCCAAAATTGTGGCGTCACCCCAAACATGGGTGTTACCTACAGTAGGTGCTCTTTCTGAAGGGCAGATGCGACGCATCGCTGAAACCGCTGGTTTAGTCCGAAGTGAACGTACCCCACTGGTAGTTCAACGCGAATTAGCAGAGGCTTTGCAACGGCTAGGGCTCTCAGCTGATCGGGACCTGTTTTTACCAGAAGCTGAAGCGGCTTATGAAACCGGCCAAGAAACCTCGTTTTATGAGGCGCTGGAACGGTGGGCGTCAGGCGAAATCCTTGAATGGGAAAGTTTCCGTCAAGATATCCCTGTATAAAATGTTTAACAATCTCAAAACGGTCTGTCAGCGTGTTAGTTGACAGACCGTTTGTTGTGTCACCCCTAACACTAGGGGAACCCTATGGCAGGTTCAACGGAAAGGTTAACCTAACAGCAGCTACATGAACGGTTAGGTGTTTGGGTGGGGCTATACAAGTTGGTGGGGTTGCTTGTGTTGTGTTTCCTAGCTATCAATTGTGGTTAACACAACTAGAAACCAAACGAATCTTAAATAAGGGTGGTAATATCGTGTATGTTTCAGATCTACTGCGGGTTGTGTCGTCACCCCATGTTATTCGTGCAGCATTACCTGTGGTCGACACATCAACAAATGTTGTCATTAGTGTTGCTATGTCACCGGGTTGCACGTTAGACATTATACGTGACTACCCGCAAATGTTTGCGGGTGCTACGGCACGCCAAGTATTGTTAGCAAACACAACAAATCCGCAAATCGTGCTGTATCTTTTAGAAAACGAGAAACGGGTCACAGTTTTAGAACAAGGTGTTAACCGGTGGCGGTTACCTGATAGTGTGTACAGTAACATTTTGGAAAGAGTTAACGAAAAACACCTTCCGAAACTGTTGCGGGTAGCGCCGCTGTACCCGGCTGAGCTCACCAAAGCTGCTGCTTTACGTGTCAAAACCACGGACCGGGAACAATATTGGTCTTGGCTGGTGAACGGTGGGCATAAAGCGTTCTCCTCCCAAGAACTGTTAGAACTATTAGAAGACGGTGCCGCTTGTGGTGACGATACGGACATGTTATATGTTGTGATAATGTTACGTCCTGATGTGTGGTTGGGTGTGGCACAATCCACAAACCCGGACCTTCACAGTTTGGCCTATGCGTTAGATTTACCGTATGAGGTCGTGGAAGAGTTGGTCGAAAGAATAGACCTAGATAACAACCTTGCAAATATGGTGTGGGTGGGTAATTTGGTGACCCGACCAGATCTAGACGACCGGCTTTATGATCGTCTTCGTAGCCAGCTTCTAAAAGGAAGGGGGTCGTTTTACCCAATAAACCTTCCCCCAGTTGGTGGAAGAGTAGTCCCGAAGATGCCTTTGAAAGACTGCACAGACCCTAAGGTGGTCGCAGGCTGGTTACATATGTTGAACCGTCTCGGTTTATATCAGTGGTGGTCTGTAGTACAAGAGTTAGAAGCCAACCCGGTTTTGCGGAACGATCCTGATATTCGAATGTGGCTACTACAAAACCGCTACGGGCATTCTGATATGACCCACCTGTTGGTAACACCCCAGTTTGTTAACTACATGAGAGAGTTGTCTGAGGATGGTTCGATACCAGAATCGTATACAGCTCAAAACCCGTTACCTGACCTTATACCAACGGAGCCCTCACAGGCGAAACCCCTTGAAGACCTGGTAACAAACCCTAACGTGGAAGACTATGCTTCTATCGCAGCGGTGCGGGTTTACTCTCCCAATGCGATCCCGGTTGAACGCTATTTTTCTAACGGGCTATATGTATATCTTGTTAAAGAACTAGGGGATGGTACTTCAGCAGAGTCAGCAGCTAGATGGCATTCGTTGTTTACGTTGTGGGATCGTTGGGAACGGCCCCTGTTGGACCTAGTAGCTACAGCAAAAGCTGTAACCAGCTAAACATCACCCGGCCAGTGTTACGGCCGGGTGATTTTGTTTTAACAGTGTCAAACAGTGACAGGTCACACTGCTAGTTTGTGGTATCTCTAAAACTGGCAACCACCCTCAGCAACGTTGTGTCAAGCCCACCTTGGGAAGGCTGTTACGTTGTGACCATCAACCAGAAACCAAACAGGTAGTTAAAAACCTACTGTAAATAGCTGTCACAGGTCGAATCTGTTTTGAAACGTTTTGTGATTCACCTAGCAACCACTGGATGTTTAAGACACGGAACTAGTGCTAACCGGATACGGTAACTGTACCCAAAAATGGTGGGTAGCAAATACAGCTGGGAGCAGACCGCTGTAACGGTTGTTTGCAGTTTTTCGGGTTTTCACACCATTACCAGCAACTATCTAGATAGAGGGGTTTTATGGGTCGTGTTAGTGGTGTGGATTTACCAGTTACCGCACCGTTTTTTGCATCTGAGGGCAGTATGCCACCACCAGAGAAGGTTTGGAAACGTTTCTGGATTCGTACAGTCACGCTAGCAACACTAGTGGCGAGTGTAACATATTTGTTGTGGCGAGCGTTATACACGTTGAGTTGGGACACGTTCTGGTTGGGTGTGCCGCTGTTTGGTTTTGAAGTGTTGTCCGTGGTAGGGCTCGCACTTTTTGCTCATAGTTTGTGGGATTTAGATGGGAACACCCCACCCGCCCCAGGTTCTGGTGCCACGTTTTCCGGTTCTGTAGCGGTACTGATACCTACTTTTAACGAACCGTTAGAAGTGTTGCTACCCACAATAGCCGCTGCGACCAGTTTAGAACCGGCCCATGAAACGTGGGTGTTAGACGACGGAAAACGTGGGTGGGTGAAACGTTTAGCACAAGACCTTGGCGCTAACTATTTAACACGTGATTCAAACGAACATGCTAAAGCCGGGAACCTGAATCACGCGTTATCAGTTGTGGATGCTGACGTGGTAGCAGTCTTTGACGCTGACCATGTAGCGTCCCCCAATTTTTTGTTGAACACTCTAAACTATTTCGAACGTGACCCTAAGGTTGCTCTTGTTCAAACACCCCAAGATTTTTATAATCGTAAATCGTTTGAATATTGGGACTCAAGCGGGGCTAGCTACGGGGAACAGGTATTGTTCTATCGGGGAATCCAACCTGGTCGTAACCGTTGGGGAGCCGGGTTTTGGTGTGGCACAAACGCTCTAGTACGTACCGAAGCGCTTCAAGAAATAGGTGGTGTTGCAACCGATTCGGTCACCGAAGATATTCACACCACTATCAGGTTACATAAAGCTGGTTGGCGGTCGGTGTACCACAACGAGGTATTAGCCCACGGGTTAGCAGCCTCAGGCGCCGACCAATATTTGCTGCAACGTTACCGTTGGGGATCGGGGGCGATGCAGGTCCTACGAGCCGAAAACCCGTTGTTCCAAAAAGGTTTAACGTTTCACCAAAAAGTTGCGTATTTGACAACACTGTCCGCTTGGTGGGAATCGTGGCGGCTTTTAGGGTACCTGCTAATACCAGCGTTAGTACTTATCAGCGGTGTGTCCCCCATAAACGCGAACATCATTGATTTTATGGTTTGGTTCGTACCCGTGTTTTTGATGCAACGCTTAACGTTACGGTTGTTGTCCAGAGGGTTCGGTTCAGGGTTACGGGCGGTTGTGTTTGACGTGATCCGAATGCCAGCAGGTTTAACAGCAACCTTAAACCTTTTCAGGTCTCGCCCGCTACGGTTCGAAGTGACCCCCAAAGGCGCTTCTGGGCGGAGTCGGGTACGACAAAACCCTCCAGGGTTGCTCTGGCTCCTATTTGGGGGCGGGATCGTTGCTTTAGCGTGGGGGGTCGCTACTTTAGCAGGCTGGCTACCTCAAAGTTACTATGACCGTTGGGTGGTGGTAGCTGCCCTGTTTTGGCATGTGTTTAACCTTGGGCTGATCGGTACAGCTATAGCTAGGGTCCGGTCGTTACAGTTCGGGTCAGAACGTCGAAACTCGGTACGTTTCGGGGTTGGTTATCAAGGCGTGTTAGCCAACAACACCAACGTCGCGGTGGTAGACGTTTCTTTGACCGGCGCTAAAGCATATATGCCTGTAATGGGTTTACCGCCAACAGCTGTTAAAGAAACCCTCGGACCAGAGCGCCCAGCACACACTACGATCGTAAACAGTACTGTTGCGGATGCACCTATCAACACTGGGGACACTGTTTTGGTGCCCACAACATCTAGCAATGTTCCCGATGTGACTAGTGACAGTGTGTTAAAGGTGGGGGACATAACATGTTTAGAGCTGCCCCAACTTGGAATCGTTTTAGACACTGTGGTACGAAACAAATATGTTACAGACGGTAAAGAAATCGTTGGTTTAGAGTTTGTTGAAAACCAAACCCACCAGATCGCAGCGTTAAGTTTGAACCTGTTCCAAAACCGTTTCAACAACCCTGACGGTAACACCGAAACCCAACTTAAAACACCAACATTCACTAGCTAGCGTTCAACCCAAAAAAATGTAGGCACAACCTGTTACTTGCCTGTTTCCTTTGGAACGGCACCACATGTTAGTAACAGGGTTGGGTTGGCTGGGGGAGACAGCGTTTAACGTTACCAACCAAAAAAGGTTGTGTCGTGCGCTTAGGTAGTGTCCCGGTGGGGTTGCGCCCAGCGGTTTTGGGTTTGTTAGTGAAGCGTTTAGAAGTGGTTAGAGACCGTTTCGGTCTTCAAAGATCACTCACGTGGTTGAACAAACGATAAAAGGAGAAACAAGGGTGGATCTTGTCACACAAATTTTAAGTCGGGTCCCGTCACAAAACGTTATCCAGGCTGGTTTAAGTGTTGTCGGTCCTGGCAAAAACCCTAGAAAAGTTGCCAGCAACCCTGCGATATCGGCAGCTACTGTGAAACAGTTCCCAGGTGTTTTCAAACCAGTTAAAGTTGCAGAAGCACTTGTTAGAAA
The DNA here is from genome assembly GCA_041676705.1 of Acidimicrobiia bacterium. Taxonomy (NCBI): domain Bacteria; kingdom Bacillati; phylum Actinomycetota; class Acidimicrobiia; species Acidimicrobiia bacterium. The sequence continues at coordinate 24,602 of JBAYRL010000009.1, read as the reverse complement.
TACAACCGACCCTGCGGTTATACGTTTTGTTTTAGAATCGTTAAAAGAAAAACGTATCTCCGTGTTGTCAGCTATTGAGAACGAGTGGTGTTTACCGGAAGATTTAGCTGGTCTAGTGTTACAACGGCTACCGAGAGAACGTGCAGCAAGTCTTGTTTTCGCGTCGTACGGATATTTCGTGGCGATACACAAACATACAGATCTGATTTTTGGCGGTACCCTGCTAGCTTGGTTAGCTAGAGGCGGACACCGAAAACTTGGTGACGACGAACTGTTTGAACAGCTTGTCAGTTGTAGCATTACAGCATCAGCAACAGTGCTAGTAACAAGAATTTTAGCGGAACGTCCTACACTCATTGAACGTCTAGCGGCACAGGGACCGCGTAGATGGTTACCAAGTGTGGTAGCAACTGCGCCCACCGGATTGTTACAGCCGCTCTGTGACCGGATCGTTGCTGATCCTCAAACAGATCTTGAAGCGTTAGAAACGTTGGTGTGGCGCCCTGATACACCTGTGTTAGTGTATGAACGAGCCAGGCAACAGTTAATGGCACAAAGTTCTAAAGTACCTCCTGTGGCCCGGCACCGTCCGCTAGTAGATGTCACATTTAACGATGTGTTTTGTGTCGATCAGGTTTTGTTACATTGTGAGCTGTTTGGAAAACCACCAAAAAATCTGTGGCCAAAAGTTGTGTCTCAACTTGTAACAAATGAGGTGTTGTGGGACAACCTGGAAATTCGACGCTTTGTTGCTTCTTGGACAACACCTGAAGTGCCCTACCAGTACCGGTGGTTAGATCAGCAAACAATCGACAAGCTTGACGCTTTGCATCTAGATGAGCGTTTCTCACCCGAACTGAGAGGTGCCACAAGATTTGGGACGATACACCCCGAAACGCCTGAGGTGTCCGAACTGGTAGATGAACCAACCAGGAAACACGTTACCAACAACATGGACACAACCGCTAGCAACGAAGCGGCAGTAACAGGCAACGTTTTAGATTTCGACGGTAAAATCGGCTTCAAATTTTCGAAGCTAACCCGAAACACGCTTGCTTTAGACAGGCACGGGGATACGCTGAACGTTGACGATTTCGTGGGATGGTTGTTACAAGAGTTGGGCGACGGGAACACTTATGGTTCTAAGTCGTGGTGGGAAACGTTTTTCACCATGATTGACCGCTGGGACCGTACCTTTGGAGAACTTATCCAAAGTGTGAAACGGATCACAACCCCCACGAACTCCTAACAGGTTTATCGTTTAGAGAGTTTCTGGTTTGTGACCGCGCAACACACAACATTCTGTGTGCTAAAACGCCTGAAACATGGAACGACTGTATTGTTGTGACCTTGTTTTGGGCGTTTTTTGTTTCATCTCAACACCCTGGTGGCACAACAAGCACAAACTCACGGTGATGCCACATTCGTTTCGTTTGAGTTTCGGTAGGTTTATGTGTCCCAGCGAACACAGTGGTTGTCACCAACAAATGTAGGTATAGAAACGATAGTGTTAGGAACAAACAACAGATGAGTATAAACACGTTTATTCATGGTGTTACCGCCCCAGGGGTTTTAGCTGTGGCAACACAGTTTGGTGGTGAACACCCCCGATTTTGGGAGTCGATAGCTCGTAATCCGCACACAGATTTGTCTGTAGTGAAACCGGTTTATGAACATTTCAAATCAAGTAAAATGTCAGCGTTGTTGTTAGAACACACTAACGACCCGGATCTGGCCGAGTTTTTGTTGGGTCGGAACGAGAAACGTAAATCAGTGATTCGTGCCGGTTTGGAAAACTGGTTTTTACCGGAACGGACATATGAGAACCTTATCAAGGTCTTCGACCCTAAAGAAATAGTTTGGCGGTTACAACTACCGGATGGTTACACCCCTGAGGTGAAACATCGCATAGCGTTAAACCTCCCACCGAAAAGCTGGGAACAGTGGCTAGCGTTAAACGACACCGGTTTCACAGCAACACAGCTTCTTAGCTGGCTACAAACCGTGGGGGATACACAACCACAGAACGTTTTAGCAGTGGAAGCAGTCTTGGCACGCCACCCGCAACTCCTCAACCAGCTGGGCAACAAGTTTTGTGTTGTGGTAGCTCAAGTCGTCGCCAATTTTCCGGTTAGTGACAGGCTTGTTGACCATATTTTGGTTGCGGCTGTACATGACCCAGCTGAATATCGTGTTGCTGTAGAAGGGTTGTTACAACAACCATGGATTTCGGTGGAAGCGCACCATAAAACGGTCGAGTTTTATAACAGATTTTATGGGGAGATGTATCCCGACACGGTGAGCGCAGCGTTAAGCATCGACCGGGGTTTCCAAGGTCACGGTTTAGCGTGGTTTAGTGACCCTGAGGTAGCGCTAAACTATTTGGCTACCATAAACAACAACCCGGTTCTGTACCGAAGATTGTTAGAAGACTTGGCGTCCCAACCCGACCTAGCAAACAACCCAAAAATTTTGGGTTGGGTAGCACACCCTGAACATCTCGGTATGTTATCCAAAAACAAACCAGGTTGGTTATCGGACCCGGTCCGAAACCTGATTACTACCGCCATAAACGGACGTTATCAGGTTCTACCAGACTGGCAAAAGACCCTGTTAGAATGTCGGGCGGGAGAGACACCCTTAGATGCGGGTGCTTTTTGGAAAACTTGGGATTTTATGGCCCGTAGACCGTTCCCTTTAGATGCTGTACTTCCGCCACAAATAGGGCCCGGATCAAACCCAGATAAACCTGTGTTACGGCCTGGGCGTCCAATGTCCGGTGGGCACGCCGTATATATTTTGTACGGACAGTCGGCCGATATGGGGTTGCTGGCACCGTTTGGGAAACACCGCCCACCAACCAAGGATGGTTCTGCGGTACGTAACTATATAGACGCGACAAAGATCGTTGACTGGCTGGTCGGTCATTTGGGTGAAGGGGACACACCAGAGTCGGTTGCGAACTGGGAAAGAGCGTTTATTTTGATACCGGCATGGGAAGGAACTTTAGTTGAACTTGTCGAGGCCCTTGCTCGTCTAGGTGTACAACACAAAGCTGTTGCCTGATCGGCATGTCCTACCAGAAAGAACAGTTCGGAATCTAAACAACCTTATTTAGGGTGTTTGATGTGTGACTAGAGTGCTGTCTATCAACCATAGGCAACCAAACTCTAGTCACACATTTGTTGTTTACCGGCACCCCCCCTTTTGAAGAGTTGTTGGTAGTAGTGTCCTTTGGTCGTGTTGTCTCTTTATGACCACACAACACCTACTGTTGTGTGTCGGCAGTCTACCTGGTGGCATCTTTAGCATGTTGTTGTGCGGGTTTGGCTCTCTTCGTGAAGCGTTCAAAGGTAGATCGGGTATAAACCACGCTAGCTCCGAACTTAAAGTTGTTAAACACAACCAAAGGTAGAGATACGGGGCTGGAGATATACTCATACAAACAAAAAGGAGGCTAAATCCGATGGGTTTAGCAAAAATTGTACAAAACATTAGCGCCACAGAAGTGTTACAACTTGTGCTGCGTGTCTTAGGGGACAACCCCAAAATTGTGGAAGCCGTAGCAAAAAACCCGCACACAACCCTAAGGGTTGTGGAATCTGCTTGGCCTAGGTTTAACACGGTAGGCGAAGCGACCCGGCTTATAGAAAACACGAACGACCCTGCTGTTGCGAACCGGATACTAGGCGGTAACCATAACGCCCAAGCGGTTTTATTTGCCGGGCTAGAAAACTGGTTTTTACCAGCAGAGCTATACAAAACAGTGATCCGTAGATTAAGTTCATACGGGCTGTTGTGCGTGTTGGATGGTTACCCGAAAACGCTTAAGAGCGAACTAGCCCAAGACCATGTGAGTCGAGACAGCCGAGACTGGGTGGCATGGGACATTACAGCGTTTAGCGACGAAACACTTGTTACTGCGCTGCAAAACAAAATCCTGTCGCAGCAGTTAAAGCGTTCTGGTATAGAAGCTGTTGTGTTTCACAAAATAGAGCTTCTAGACCAGCTGGGTGTAAATATTAGCCCAGCAATCGCTGATGTTGCTGCAGGTTTTCCTCTGCCAGAACAGGTTGTAGAAAACATTTTGGTTGCGGCTAAAACAAACGGTTCCCTTACACAAGGCTACAAGACCGCACTTGTCGGTTTAGCGGCTCAGCCTTGGCTATCTGTGGAGCTTCATACACAAACCAAAACATTGTTGGAACAACACTTCGGTATCAAAACCACCGAGGACACACCGTCGTTTCAAGGCCAACTTGGCGGTATCACAAACCCTCAAAATGTTGATGAAGCGGTCGAGTTTTTAACCCGTAGCCACAAACATGCTTCATTAATCCGCAGGCTAATAGTGGAGGCGTTAACAAGCCCTCACCTATACACCCACCCCGAGATAAAAAAATGGTTACTTAACCCTGGGATACCAGGATTTTTTTCTAAAGGTCAGGCAGCTTGGTTTCCTGAAAACGTGACCCAAACGTTACGCGGGATTGTTGCGGAGGGCATGAATTATGATCCTGATCATCACAACTCGCCAATGAGTTGGGATTACCGCAAAAACGTGAAATACCTGTCGGGTAGTAGCACCTGGAGTTTAGACCTGATCGGACGTCCCAGGTATCAAACGCTCGATCCGGTTGATGTTCCGGTGAGACGCAAACCGTCTAAAAGCCTAAATGTTGGGAAACAACCAAACCTGTTACCAAAGGCTTTAGTTTCTAGTCTTTCGGTACAGGCACTGTTTAAACCCGACACAGACCCCACCGTATATCCGGGGCTCGTAGCATGGTTTCTAGAACAACTAGGCCCAGGGGACACCCCAGAATCGTTGGCTGTGTGGGAAGTGTTTTTAAGGTTACTACCAGAATGGGACCGTACCTTAGAAGACCTCGTGACAGCCACAAAAAAACTTGTGAAGGTTTAACAAACCTCACATTTAGAAGATGGCTAGTTTCCCTATCATAGAGAAACTAGCCATCTTTGTTGTTCTCATCCAAGAAACGACCGGCCAACTGCTAGTCCAGGTTTTTATTCCTGTTTTAACAACCTGGTTGGGCAACGTTTTGGTGGTCGGCGGTTTTGTTATAGCGGTTTGGGTTGCGGAGATATTTAATTATTTGAGGTGGCCCTCACCCACAAGAGTCACCTCTTCACGTGCAGGTGTTGTTTGTGCTGGGTACGGCGGTGCCGACACTGCCACAGTCTGTTGAGTGTTAATTGTTTGTGAGGTTGTTGTAGTGTCTGATGTTTCCCCAAACCCCGAAAGTCAGGTATCTGGTGAGCTGTGGCACACCCAAATTCCACAAAATGTGGGTGCTCCGACAAGCAAAACCGGGTGGGTGGGTGTTGAGAACGCTGCTCAAACAGCGAATCAGCATGTTGCTCAAACAATTTTGACACCAAACATGTCCGGTCTTGACACCTTATTTTCTGACAACCCTGGAACTCGCGCTCTTTTCCGACTTTTAGATGATCCTGATGTACAAGACGTCCGAGCGAACTCACATAACAGTGTGTTTTTTACAGATTCGAGCGGCCCTCGGCTTTTGCACCGCATATTTTCGTCCCCGCAACAATACGAAGAGTTTATTGACGGGTTGTTAGCATTGACCGATGTTGGTTACAAACGGCTAGCGGACGCCAAAACAAGTGTGGTAGAAGGCTCTTTCGATACACGGTTAACTGTGTTGAAAGGGTCTGTTATTGTAGCAACTTCTGACCTAACTCGTGGAGAACCAGCGTTAGTTGTACGAAAACAACCTAAAACGTTAATCACTCTAGATGAGATGTTAGAAGAGAACATGATGTCCCAAGATATGCGCCTGTTTTTAGAAGCAGCGGTTAGAGGACGTCTGAACATGTTGATCTCGGGTTCTTCTGGCGCTGGGAAAACAACGTTAGCTAGAGCGTTGTCGTGGTTTGTTGACCCTTCCCAAAGAGTGTTAACCGTGGAGGAAATCAACGAGCTACATTTAGTGAGCCGGTTACCTAATGTGGTTTCATTAGTCACCTATCGGGATGTAGATGAACAAGGGCGTGTTATACGAGAAGAAACTTTGGAAGATCTGGTAAGGCACGCGTTACGGATGCGTGCCGACCGTATCTGGGTAGGGGAAACCCGTGGTAAAGAAGCTTATGCGTTATCAAAAGCGTGTCTTTCAGGCCACGACGGTTCAGTCACCACACTTCATGCTAACAACACTGCCCAAGCTATTGAACAGCTAGTGTCTTACACTATGGAAGCTGGGATCCCAGAAGAAGTTGCTAGGGACCAGGTAGCTAACGCTTTCCATTTGGCGATACAAATCAAAGTTTCTACTTTAGGTCGGCGGGTAATAACCGAAATAGTAGAACTTGAACCGGTTCGTGAAGGTGCCCGTCAACGGCGGAACCCGTTGTGGGTATATGATCAGCATTCAGACATGTTTATTCAACAAGGGCAACCCTCTCCACGTTTGTTAGAAGCTTTAGCACGTTACAATGTAAACATTTCCGGTTATCTGGGGTACTCCAGCTGACCGTCTAACAACACCCCGGAACCGTCCCTGTAGCCCCCTCGGGGCCGATCAAACGGCCGGGGTTTCGTATGTTAAATATAGTAACGTTCATTAGGGTTCTAACAGCTAGTTTTTGTGTTTGTTAGAGGGGTGTAGTTCGGGTTTGTGTATCAGCCGCCAAAGTGGGTTGTTATGAGCTACACCGCTACCCACACGCCTTTAACACATGACCCGCCGCCCCAGCCAAATGTTGGGCGTTGGGTTTGGTTCAAACATAGCCCTCTAGCGTTTTGGGTAACACTTGTCAGCGCTATGTTAGTTGTGTTTGGGGTAGCGTTACATTTAGGTACCACACCCAACAAGCCTGACACCTCTACAAACGCTTCGGTACGTAACGATGTAGCTACCCTAAGGTTTCTAGCGTTTAACGCTCACCAACAGCTCACAATGGGAGCTTTGGAACTAGACCCTCTTTGGATAGACCAAATCACCCAACTCACCAAAACCCATGTTGACTCGACGGGGAACACAGCTGTTAACCAAGGTTGGTTGGGTGTGGCCACAAGTTTGGAACACATACAAAACGGGGATTTTGCTACAGGTGTAAACATGTTGGTACGAACAGCGGACATGTTGGCTTTAGCGACGTTTGGTTCAAACCTTGGTGTAGACCCTTCCCCACACCAAAACAATAATGTTCCACCAACACCAAAAGGTGTACAGCCCACCACACCACCCAAACTAAACACCCCAAACCTTAACTAACCTGCCAATATTTTCTCTAGGACAGCTGGTGGGTGGTGACACAAAACTAGACACAGGTAACCCTTGTGGCTAGGTAGGAAACCAGACCTGTGGATCTATATCGGTTCGTTGTTGAGGGTGTTGGGTTTAGTTTGGGGTGCCGCTAAAGGTGTTGTTACTAAACTTTCATTGATCTAGAAAGCTGCGTTACCTCATGTTTATGAAACGGTTACCAAAAACTGTTGTAGCGTTGCTGTTAGTGTCTGTGGCAACGCTTACCAGCACTGTCACAGCCTCAGCAACACCTATACCTCCAATATCGCCTAAACCTCACAGCTCTACCACCGTCGACCCCTCTGGCGTACCCGACACAGAAAACGTGGTGTCATCAACAACAGTTGAGGAAACAACCACGACATCATCGTCGTTGGTTTCTCCGTCCTCAACAACAAGCTACCCCGATTCGGTGTTTCGTTGGGAAGATAGCAGCCCTGAGGTGTTACGACAACGGTACGGTTCGTTAACTTCGGCGATGATTGGGGTATGGTCAGGCCAACAAGACCCCACAAGTTTTTTTAGTGCTAACCGTTCAGGTATTGCTGAAGTGCTGCAACGACCTACCGTAGCTTCTTTAGAACCCGTTTCGTTTGTTGAGCTACAAAAAGTTCTAGAAACCTCGGGTGTTGCACCGTCGTTTAATAACGGGTTTGTTGCATATTCGCAACAGTTAGCATCCAAAGCCCAGTCTATTGAAAATAGTGTGGCCTCTGCTGGTGCGGGTTGGGCGCAACGGTTAGAAACTTTGACAGCCCCGCAACTGTTATCTCCAAACGTGCCCCAAAGTGATGTTTCTGCGCAAACCGCTGCTCTTTTCGGGATGCTGTTGGAACGTACAACCACTGCTTTTGCTACCGATTTCCCAGATCTTTACAGCCAAGTTGTAAACACTAGGATTAGTAACCCACAAGCGTTAGCCGCTTGGGATCGTTCTATGGAAGCAGCGTTTGTGGCGTCTCAACCGGACCGTAACGATGGTTTGTTAGCCCCATGTCAAGCAACTTTGATGGCCGCGTTATCTTCTGGTCAAGATCCTCGCCTAAGTTCAGATTGTGGCCAATGTGCGGCCACAGGTATCTATCTGAACCGTCACATGAGAAACGTGGTAGGGGGTGTTGGTGAGCTAAGCGCCAACGAGTTTGAGCTTCCACCCACAGATTTTCAACAGCTGCCGTTGTGGCAACAAAATCTCGTAGTTCAACAAAACCCGGCGTTTGGTAAAGCTTTGTTGGACCAAACTTTAGAACCCAAACCAGACTGTTACGAACCTGGGGTCGGGTCAAACGTGTTGAACCAGATAGTTCCTAACTTGTGGGACCGTCTCAAAACCACTCCCTAAATAGGTTGCTAGAAGCTTTGTTCGAAACACCAAGGTTTCAGGGTTGTTTGGTTTAATGTTTCGTAGTTACCTTCTGGCATTTTCTCGCGGGCTACAACACGATACCTACCATTAGTGTTTCCTAGCTTAACAGGGCACACCTTCATACGACGATTTTATGCCTACCCTGTGATTTCAGGGTGAATCGGTTATCTGTAGCTACCTGTCATCCCGTTTTGTGTGGGGGACTGTTTGTAGATCAGGTTTGTAACTCGGGAGACCAGCGTTGTTTGTGCTGGGGGTTTTAAACCAAAAATGCTCTGCCCTTTCATAATCGAATAAGGCAGAGCATCGTAATCATCTTTCGTAGAACGATGGGGGTATTTCCATCGTGTGCAGTTTTTCAGGGCTGCTAGGGGTTTCAGTGTTGTTTTCGCTGGTGTCGGTATCAGGTTGGGTTGGTGTTTGACCCCAAAACTCTTGCACCGATTCTGTAGCGGTGCTTGTCACTCTTTGACGTGTGACCGCTACCAGCACTCCAAGTAAAGGCAACCCCAACGCGAGGAAAGCAAACACAGGTATAGAAGTTCCTGTGGTTGTTTCTGGAAGGGTTCGTGTTAAACCCAACAGCAACCCGCACCAGATGTGCATATAGAGAATCTCCTTTGTGTGTTGCTTTGTTGTAGAGCTACGTCTTTAACCCACATTTAGAGCGACACTCTTCGCCGCAACTTTAACGGAACGGTCATCGTTTCTAACCCCACAAACCTGCTGGGGCGCCTTTGTTGTTTGACGCCTTGTTTGTGAGGAATACCGATGTCTGCTCTTAACACTTCTAACACTGTTACTGTCCCGTCAGCTGTCTCTGACACTTCTTTTGAAAACCCTAACGCTACGCGCAACGTTAGGCGTTGGCGCCGTGTACCTACACCACCCGCCCCAACCACCAACCCAGAACATGTGGTGGGCAGGTCTGTGGGGGGGAACCTGTCACAACTTAGCGCGCTGTCGGCGTGGCAACGCCGCATGGAACGCTACCCACAACTGGACGCTGCTGCTCAAGGGGAACTTCATAAACAGTATCGTATGGGCCGCGCCGCAGCTGAAGAGTTGATGCTTATCGAACGTCGCGGTGCTCGTAACATGTCGTCTAAAACGGTACGGGAACTGCAACGCCAAGTTGTGTTAGGTGACAAAGCAATGGACGGTTTAGTTGGCGCTAATTTTCGCCTGGTTTTACTTATCTGTAGAGAAAACGCTGAACGTCGTTTCGGTCGGGACCGTGCCCGTGAAATTATGGGGGACCTGGTAGGGGAAGCGAACGTAGCTTTAGTAGAAGCCATAACACAGTTTGACCCTGAAAAAGGGCCTTCGTTTCCGACGTACGCGGCTCGTGTTGTTAGAGATCTAGTTCGAGCAGAAATTGACCGGGAAGGACCGGTCAGGTTGTCACCTTCTTGGGCTCGTTTAAAAAGAATAGCGGCGGTACGGATACCGCAGCTAGCAACCGAACTTGGTCGTACCCCCTCAGAAACCGAAATCAAAGAAGCTTTACTGGAACGTTGCATGGCATGGGCCGAAGAAAAACTAACGCCCGAACAACGACTGTTACCCCTAGAGGAACGTGAAGCTATAAAAACTTTCAAACTTCGCAAACAAGGAATGTTAGGCGGGATTGAAGCGTTACCTCACCTGTTGATGGTTTCAGGCACTGTAGGGAGTTTGGATGTATCTGTTGGGGATGATAACTCGATGACTGTCGCAGATTTTTTGGTGTCTGGAATGGTAGATCCTCTAGAAGCTGTGACCCAACAACAACTCTCAACAGAACTAGAAGCAATGCTTGCCGATCTGCCAGAGCGGGAACGTACTATTATCCAGCTCCGTTTTGGTTTCGATAACCAAAAACAATGGACCTACAAAATGTTGGGCGACAAATTTGGGATAACAGCTGAACGGGTACGACAACTGGAACGTAACGTTATCCGCCGGTTACGTTCCCCGAGCCTTGCACGTGATCGTCTCGCCGAGTTCCTACCTGGTTTGGACCACACCAAACTAGAAGACCCTACATTTCTTCAATAACCTGGCGCCGCTGTTCAGCTACAGAGACAACGTTCGTTGCTGAGGCGCTAGCTGGTGGTGTTGGTTTGTTAAGCGCCGACCAGTTTCGGGTTTAGGGGGTGAAGCGGGGTTTAAGAGTTTTGTGCTAACCACTGTTCAAACGGGTCGTCTAAAACCTCAGCGTCACTTTGGGTGGGTGGTGGTTGGTTTCCAGGGTCAGGGTTTAAACCTGTTTCGGTGCCCAAAAAACTGGTTGTAGGTAACAGCTCAGGTTCGTCCTCGCTAGAGAGCTCAAAGTCTGGTTCTACGGGCTCAATACCAGGTTCGGGTTGGGTGGTTTCTGTGGTGGGCGTAAAAGCTGTGGTCCCCCAACCAGCGTGTTGAACCTGAGGTAGGGTTCCCCAACTAGTACCAACATCTTCCGCAGAGGGCGGTATGGTAGGGATCCAGTTGCTGTCAGGGAAACGTCGAAACCATTGCCCGCTTGACGCCCCGATAGTCCATTCGGTCCCATCTGGTGCGGAGATCACAAGTTTGGAAAGCAGCCCGGCATAATCAACTTTAGAAATACTATGAGCGTTGTACTCGGCTTTAGCTTGTGTTGCGCGGCGTACAAGCTCTTCAAAAGAAGCTGGTAGGATCGAAGGTTCATCCAGTTCGGAACGTAACGTACCGAACGAAACATCTGTATTTAACATGTTTGTACCCTGACCAGTTGTTGTGTTCCCATATGTGTGTGTTTCGTGGTGTGTCACACAAACAACAATCGTCAAAACGGACAGTCATGTTTGTGACACCAAAGTTAGAGTACACGGTGCCTGATTATATTTGGTCTGCAACTAGCACATCACACTAGTTGTTACAGAAAAACAGTTATCTCAAAAATGTTGGGGATGTATAACAATTTGGTGGCCGGGTTCCACATCGAGACCTACGGTAGCTAGCCGTGCGATATGTTCAGCAGTGAAAGTTTGGACCCAGACACGTATAGCACCAGCACCTATTTTGCTAAGTTGTGTTGCTTCGGTGGGGTCACAAACATACACTGGTTGGTTATCAACCCCAAATATAGTGGCGGTTGTGTCCCGGTGGTGTTCCCAACCAGTGACCGCAACAGTGGTTTTGGGGGTTTTTAGACGGAACCCTCCCAAAGGATCGGCGCCTAAGAGGTGTGTGGCGTTTAACTTTATATCGGGGTGGGTGTAACCATATTGGTGTAACCGGTTCGTATGGCCAGGTTGCCCCCAAACAAGACCCCACCCGTCCGCTAAATGACGGCTCGCGTAAAGAGCAGCTTCAGCCAGCGCTGCGGCGGTATTAGCGTCAAGAACAACAACTTTGTCAGGGGTGTTTGCTAAAGCGGCGGTGACGTTACGCATAGGATGATCGGTAGCTAGTTGGAAGCTGATCGTTCCCCATATTTCCGGGGTTCCTACCTGGGTGGTTTCGGTCCAAGTGTTAAACCATTGTTGAAAGATTTGGGTGTGGTGTTCGAAGCTGGGTAGCGGACCGCCTGTCGGGTTGAACACATGGGGTGTTATGTAGGACACTACCTGTTGGTCATAAAGGACAGGCACCGCGAAATGTTCCAGTTCAACTGGTGGGGTTGGTGGGTTGGGAACAACCGTTACCGCTACTAGAGGTTCCAACCCGAAACGTTGGGACTTCAACACTTGCTCCTAACTAAAGCGAAAACGGTTTGACGTTATTTTGACGATAACCCCAAGGTTTCCACATATTAGCAACAATGGGTAGCGGGGCGACACTACAGCGATGTTTGGATAGCGGAGGAGCCCTGAAACCCAAATGGAAAAGGCATACAAATCCTGGTCGCAAGTCCAAACCCGTCTCTCGTTTGATGTTTTGGTAGCACCAACAACGCTCCGATTGTCACTTGTAGGTGTCCAAGTAGTGGTAGAAACAACTCCTTCGGATTTAGATCAGGTTTGGCAACAACTTGTTAACGTTGGTATTTCCCCAACCATAAACACCGAAAGTGATCTGTGGTTCCCTATCCAAAACCTGGAACGTCTTGTTGGGGTAGATGAAAGTGTCACGGTGCTATGTGACCCTAACATTGCACCGTTTTGGAATCTGGCTAAACACCCACCCAAAACAGGTGGTGCTGCTGTTTTAACAAAAACTGGTGACCACCAACTGAACCTTCGTTGGGAAAGCGACATGTTTGTGTGGGACGAAAAAATCGGGTCTGACACTTTGAACGCTCTTGTAACATCCAACCTGGTTTTTGTTGCTGATGATGATGTGTGGGAACTCATAGAACAAACCAGTTCCACCCCCGAAACTATTGGTCAATGTTCTCTCAACCTGGATGGTTTCATAGAGATCGTTTCAACAGTGCCACAACTGGTTGAAAAAGCCCCGATCCCTGGACTGTTCCGGTTATCCCCAACCCATTTCGGGGTGTCTGTAGCGTTTGCCAACCACGTGTTAGGGGACCCGGCTTTTATTTGGGAGGGCCCTAAACCAGAGCTGTCATATCAGAAACCAAACGTTAAACCACCTTTACCGGTACCACTGTCGAAACATGTTGAAACCGATTTGGAACTCATCACCCAAAAACTTGAGTTGCTACAGGCAGCTATGGTGGTGTGGGAATCAGGGCTAGGGAAACGTATCGTGGTGTTAGCAGCCTTAGAAACCCTAGACGCGTGGCCCGCGCTGATTGTTACCACCCCAGCGAACATTTGGTTGTGGCAACGACATTTAAACCTGTTCGCTAAACAATGTGAAATCATCCCAGATAGCGGCGATGCCCATATTGTTACCTACCATGATTTAGCTAAAGGTACTAGTGTAGGGTCCCCACAGGCCATCATTTTTGATGATCTTGACACCCAAGAAGCGCTAGTACCACAAGCCCGTATCGCCTGTCACCGTTTCGATACTTTGTTGGACACCTACCGTATAGGGTTGGCGGGGAGTTGGCCCACAAACCCTAACGACACTGTAGAAATGTTAGGTTTGTTAAAACCTGCAGAGTTCAACCCGAACATCCCAATACCGTTACGATACCCGCTAACAACTTTTGAACGGTTCGGGGACCATGTGGGCACATATCTTTCAACCCGAACAACCCGAGACACCGAAACACAAAACGTTGAAAACACTGTCGGGTTTAGACGTTCCACTATCCGAAGAGTAGAACCTTCACCACAACTCATACAAACACAAAACAAGCTGTTATCGGCTGCGCCACCATCACTTTCAAAACTGTCAAAAACTATAGAGATAACATCAAGAGGTACTGAACAGGTTGCTTCCCCTAAACTCGCAGCAGTAGTTTCACAAACCCAGTTCCACACACAAAAACAACGCTCGGTTGCGGTGCTGTGCCGTCATGCCAGCACTGTCGAGTTGTTACATGTGCTTTTACGTCCCCAAAACCTGTTTTATGTTGATGTGTTACACCAAAGAACACCAGCAGAACCTAAAACAGGGGTTACTATAATCCGTTTCGGTGAAACGCTACCGGATCTAACAGGTTTTGATGTTGTGATCGTGGTGGATATGCCTTGGTCTTCAGCTGTGCTTGACGAAGCGGTCGGCCCACCCGGAGGGAACCACGGAACACGTCTCGTTATCGTTTGTCACAGTGACGGCACGATCGATGACCGTTTAGCGATTTTGGCTGCTATTAGACGTTCTAGTGGAGAAATTAACCCGCCAACTGAAGAGGAACTGCCTTGGCTGTTATCAAACCGGCTTCCCTGACCAGCGAATTTAATCTTTACGGTTTAACCCTTTTAATGTGGGACGGTTACCGTCATGTCTAAAACACGGGAACGTGCGATCGCACGGCAAAGCAAACTTTTAGGGTTACAACAAGAAACCCCGCCGTGGTTCCCTATTTTAATGGGTGGTTTAGGGGTCGTGTTAGGACTTGTGTTGGTGTGGGGTTTAATGTCCCCATCCACCCCGGCAACTGCCCCTGAACCGAACCCGTTAAAAGATCTGTTGGAACACGGCCCAACAACACCCCAAGACCCCACCACCCCGGTATCTGTCCCACCGCTAGCCGACCCGGAAAACCCAATCAGCGAACCTGGTGTAGACCCAACCGAAAATGTTGTTTTGGTGAACAGTCGGGGCGAAACGGTGGAAGTACCCGCCGTAGCGGTGTTAGCAGCAACCAGCTTTTTAGAAGAACGCTACCCAGAAGGTCTCACTATTCACACTATGACTGTGACCGTGATGAGCGGCGATCGTTACGTTTTATTAGCAGAGATAACACGCCATCTTGAAAACAGCGCTCCGGTAACGCTTTGGCCTTCTATAGAAGTTGTTCTCCAAAACAACCTTTGGGTAGCGCAGAGCCTGTAACCCCCAAACAACACTAGTAGCCCTATCCCTGATGGCCACAAAAACCGGGGCAACCAGGATGTGTGGTGGGTGTTGTGAGAAACCGGTCTGGTTTCCAAGCTAGGGAAACGTTGGTTTAGTTTTGATAAACTAAACCGGCAAAGTCGGACACTTCCGGGCTGAACCGGTTGGGTGTCACAAAAATGTTCGGCAACCCGTCGGTTCTTTCCAGTTCTAAAAAGGTGGGGTCATCAGGTTTGATACATGTCCCATCAGAGAAACATTCGCGGGTCCCGGCGGTGATCGCCAAGTTTTCTTTAGCTAACACATACTGGACTTCTAACACAGCTATCGCAAGATTGTTTAGCGGGGTATCCCCTATGATTCCTCGACTGTCTGCTTCTACAGCATTGGATGCTTGTTTACAGTATTGTTGGGCTTGGTCAAAGTCGTCTAGGGAAATCAGTTCCCAGCTTTGTAACATATTCCAGCGGTCAAAACATTGATTGACGAGCTCTACCGTGCTAGAGCGAATAGGTTGTTGTTCAGCTAAAGTCAACATAGAAGTAGATGTTGTTGTGTTAGCTGTGACGCTTGTCTGGGTAGCTTCAGAGCTAGTTGGGTTGGTGGTGTCGGCTTCGGTGGTAGTTTCGGGAGGGTTGCTACATGCTGCTAACAACAACAGGGCGCTTGTTGTGAGCAAAACAACTTTTTTAGTGACCCTCATAACTGTCCCTTGCTTGTTGTGTGTTTAGGTTGAGCGTCACTCTAGCGTATCAACACACATCTAGAGCGACGGTCACCTATAAAGGTGGGACATGTTAGGGGTGTGTTGGGGACAGTCACCCCCTTGGGGGGTTAGCCCGAAAAGGTGAAGGTGTCAGTCAAGTAGATATGGGTTGTCACTACCGATTGGGGTGGTGTCACGGCTGGTTTGAGAAGGTTTTTCAACACTTGTTGTGTTGGCGACCGTTTCGGGTTGGTTTAACGCTCGCTTAGCATACTGGGAACTGCTATTTGTTGTAGAGGACACCGCTGGTGGGGCTGGTGTGGGGGTGTTTATCGTTTGGGGGGTGCTATGTTGTTGTTGTTGTTGTTGTTGTTGTTGTTGTTGGTAGGTTTCACAGTTTGTTTGTAGAGGACACCAAGAACAACTTTCCCCAAGCTGGGTGGTTGGTGTGCGGGTTCCTGTGAGTAGTTCCACCCAGTTAGTAACAGCTTCAACGACAAGGTTAGCTGTTTCGGTTAATGTTTCGGGGGTAACATCAGGTGGGGTCCATTCCCCGGAAGCTAAAGAATACACTGTTGAACGATATGGTGGGACACCGTTTCTAAGTGCTGCTACCAGAGCGTAAAAACCGGCTTCGATCAGGTGGTTGTCTCGTAGCGCACCAGATTTGAAATCGGTTATAAACATGGTTTGGCGTCCGTCGGGGCGGGGTCGCCCTAAAACCAGGTCGGGTCTGGTAGACAGGGTTAGTTTACCGATTTTGATATGGGAACGTTCTTCAAAACGGGGTGTCCACCCATCGTCAAGAGGTGGGAAGGAATCGGTATAGGAACATACCCGTGAAGTTGCTTCGCTGATCAAATCTGACTGGGTTCCATCGTCAGCGTTTACCCAAAAAGTTTCAAAACCGGTGTCTTTGATGCTGCTATCAACCGCTGCACGTACATAGTGAGCCATAGTTTTACCGGGGTGGGTGTGTGCCAACTGGATTGCTTTGTGAGACACAATACCAATAGCAGCCGCTGTCCCGATTTTGTAGGGTTCTTGACTGTTTTGTTGATAAACCAGCAACGTTTCACAACCTAAGGCTGCTACTAGCTGGCTTTTACCAAACCACAACCGCTGTTCCGTCCAGTTTTTCAACGCGTCTTCAGTACCGGCTTTAATAAAAGCGTACAGGTCAGACACTAGGGTTTTAGGGGCTGTGGGCCTACTCGCACCAATACCTAACAACTCGTCAAAAACTCGTATTTGGGTTGGTGTTAATCTTGGGGGTGGTGGCGCTAACCGGGCCCCGCCACTATGGGGTCGGAAATGTTCGTTGTGTAAAGGAAACAACGGTTTCACATTTTGTTGTGGTTGTAACGTTTCAAAAGTGTGTGCCATTGTAGCTCCACAAACAACAAGTCTTTTAAATACTGTGACCGAAACATGCGGGTTTGCACAGATCACAATCTGACGAACGGTGTTAAAACCCTGCCGGGTTCTCCTGAAGCCAAAACTGGAACCTAACCTGATAGGTGTCTAACACGAACCTTTTAACACATCACCGTATAGCTAGTGTAGCAACCTGAAACTAAAACCAGTGTTAAAGACTTTTAAGGCCTCGTAGGTTGTTTAGAAACCTTGGGTAGCTTTGTTGTTAAAACACTGGGTGATGGTCACACACCTAAAAAGCTGTAAAGACAAGCGTCGCGTAATAGCACCGGCAGCGGAGCAGTTATGGGACATTTGTTGGGGTTTGCCTTTGTCGGGGGCGGTGTGAAAAGTAAAGAACCCCTACCGCCCAGTAATGAACTGAGCTGCGGTAGGGGTTCTTTGGGGAAAACGTGTGGGTGGGGTTACTCAGCACCGTTTTCGTGGCTGGGCCGTATAAACGTGGCTGGCTGATCTGTTTTTTCAAGCAGACCTGTCGTAGCAAACTTGTGGGTTTGGCCACGTACAGAGCCAGGGGTGGTTTCTAGACCGTGTGACAACACCAGCTCATAAATTTCTGAGGTGTGCATAGGGATGTCATAGGGCATGTATTCTTCAATAACAGACCTTAGGGTTGGGCCTCCACTAGCTGCGGGCCGTCCCCGTGGTTTACGGGCAGGTTTAGCAGCAGGTTCCGCTGTGGGGGCTGTTGGTGTGGTTGGTGTTTGGGTTGTGGCAGGCTGGTTGTTGCTAGGTGTTGGTGTAGCAGCCTGTGGGGCAGCGTCGGTGCTAACTGTAGGGACGTTGCTAGAGGTGTCACCCACGGACAGGTTGGAAAGCATCTCCTCTAGGAGTTCTAACGTACGGTCTATACCGGCGCGTTGTTCTAACAGCCCAGCTTTAGCCGCTTCCAAGTTTTCTATAGGTGTGATCATGACAACAGTGTACATAACAGGTAACAAAAAAGACACAGTTATCTGACGTTTTTGTTACCAACGGTTCAGCGTTGTGTTCTCCAACCAGGTTTTTGTTGGGTTGTGGAGAGTTTCATGTGACTGTGTACGGGGATGTTTCTGTGTGGGGTGTTTGCCCAGGGGTTCGTTAGACCCAGATGTTAAGTAACCTTACAGAACTGGTTGTGGAGATGGGAAGAAACCAGTGGTGGTGCTGGTTAAAGCAGTGTTCGTTTAAGGATCGTTACTGGTTCTGTTTCATACAACTCGGGGCCTTGTCGAAAAGTGTCAAGATTGACGGTTTCGTTACTAGACACTGTTTCCGGGTATAGAGTTTCAAAAACGGTGGGGTTATCTACAAGCCCTGTTCGGATGACCGCTTCAGTAAGTGGAACTATGTTTGTGGTTGGTAGCGGGTCAGGTGTCATAACGATAGAAACTAGTAGGTAAACGTTGTTGTAAGCCATCTAGGGGCGGTAACCAAAACTGTCCACCAAAGCTGTGTTTTTGGGTACAACCATAATCCCAAACCATGCCAGAGTTCTAAAACCGGGTGTTGGTCGCAAAACTTGGGTGGTTGTGTTGCCTGGTAGCACCTTGGGCAGCCTGGTTTGGCTCTAACGGTTGGGCAACATGTCTTCTTTAACGTTTTTGATGAGAGCTGAAACGTTTGGTTTTGACTCTCCAACACCGTGGGCGTTGCCTGCTTTAGAGTTGTTGTTTTCGGTGCCTAGAGCTTATGTGGATTTGGTTGAGGCGTGGGATCGTCGCCACCCTGGTGTAAAACGTACGTTAAACCAGCTTGTCGATTTAGGTTTTGTTGGGTACCAGGCGGGACTTGTTGTTGATGTGCGTACTGGGCGTAGCGCCAAAACACTTTCAAAACCTGTTAATAGGTGGCGTACAACAGCTGCTGGGAAACGTTTAGCAGCCCAAACCCGAGAAGATGTGCGTGTGTTGGAGGATCGTTGGCCAAAAATCAAAGGGGACAACGTTGCTGGGGTTGCTAAACTTTTAGAAGTTTTAGATTTAGATCGTGGCGCAGCTAGATGGGGGTTATCAGCTGCGCATGCGGTTGAGTTGTCCGGGTTGGCGGGTCGTTCAGGTCGGTGGTGGATACAAAAATTTGTTGATGAAAACCTGGTACGGGCAGCCGATGAAAAAGTAGGGGACCAGCGCGAAATTGTTCCGCCACATTGGAGAATCACGAAAGACCTTTGTCAACAACTCGTTATCGTTTTTGATGAGTACCCCGAATGGCAGCATCTAAAAAAAGAGTTTCGGTTGCAACGGTCCCGGTTTTTGGATGATATTGAACCGGCCCGTATATCAGCGTCGGGTGCCACCGATTTTGACCATGATGTAGAAGCCCAACGGATAGTAGCCACTTTGCTAGGCTCACCGGGTTGCGCCGCTGAAGGTGTTTTTGCTGTAGAGCCACGCATTTTTTTGGCAGCCAACCAACAGGTCAAACCATGGCAGTTTTCACGTGAAGGTACAGGCCATGTGTTTTACCAGCCAGACGCGTTACTAACCGAAATTTGGGTTAAAGATGGGGTTCGTAGCGTAGTGAAAAGTGTTGTGGAGTATGAACGGTTTCAAACGAGACGCGACGGGTGGGCCCACATCGAACGTTTTTGTGGATATCTTGCTAACAACACGTTACCTTTTGAAGATGCTGTGTTACGTTTCGTGCTCGACTCGGAAGCCCGTCTACGGTCTTATGTGTCGTTGATAGAAGCATTCAGTGATTATGCTTTAGATTATCCGTCTAGAATGCCGCGAAACAATGTTGTGTTGGCGGTAACCACCAAATCTAGATTAAAAACAGCGTCCGACCCGTTAGATAACAATGCGTGGTTCAGGGTCCGTCTCCCTAACCAACCAAACGCTCAAAATGTTCAACCGTTGCTCCATGCTACGAGCAACAACCCTCACTATGACACCTATTTTGGGCGGCGGTAGTGGCGACACTGGACGAATCATGACAAGAGCGGCCCCTATCCCTAAACTTTCCCGCGAAGCCCGTAAACGTAAACAGTTACGTGACGGCGCGAAAGCGTGGGGTAAAGCATCCCGAGGGTTCGATCCGGCTACCGGCAAACGGTCTTTAGCAGCGATTATCGAAGCGCAACAACTAGCAGAATCCACAACACCAAACTTGGTACCCCCTAAAAAACCGTTGGTTGGTTTCAGTGCCGGTATTTTGTTAGTCCTGGCCGGCTGGTTTGTGACCACCAGTTTTATGTTTTGGGGTAAAAACTCTTGGCTGGGTTTAAAAGGTGTGGGGGCCATAGCCGGGCTGGTCCTGTTAGTTACCGGTTTGCGGGTTATATGGCGTTTCGGTATTTGGTTAAAAACCAGGTTTTGGTTTGGGGGTATCGCAACAATTTTGGCCATAGTTGGGGTGTGGGCAACTGGGCTGGTTACCCAACCCCATATCGATGGCCGCCCGATCAGACAAACATCTGCCACCGCAGCAGCTATACGTACTGTTGACCAGCTACGCAACGACCTTTACACCTTAGCAGCCTTAGACGAGTTTCTAGTTATGGATCTGGCTACGGCCAGGTTACATCGAAACGACCTGGTGGCGGCTCGTAACACACTACGGCTAATAGCAGATCGGTATCAAAACGTTTCCTCTGCCCCGAACGAGCAGCTCCTAACCGCTCAACGTTCAACGCGCAACGCTGCTGCGGTGGGGGTTACATTGTTCGAAAAATTTGAACAGCTTGTTTTAGGGTGGGATAACAACTTGTCTCGCGAAGTTGACACGTTAAGAGAAACCTATGTCACTGAAGTGATTCGCGCAGGGGAATACACCCGCTGGGGTGCTAACGAAGCTGGGGTTCCTTCTGGCCCGCCACAGAACGTTCAAGAATAAGTAGCTAGGTGCAGGGATCGGAACTTTGGAAACCAAACAGTTATGGGATAACACCCCTCCACAATCATTAACACGAAAAACAGTTAACACTACCTGTGGTGAGGGTTGTCGTTACCGTGGTTTGTATGAAGGCACCCAAGCCACACTTTCAGATTTAGCTTCAAAACAAGCCGCGACCCTTGCTAAACACGGCAAACTACGCAGATCGTTGATCGATCTGTTCCGCAAAAACCTGCCCCGTGAAGTGTCAGTTTTGGAAGCTAAAACCGGGTCAAAACTCTCAGATGCGACAGACGATGAACTAGTGTCCTACATCCAGTTTTTATTGATCGAAGAAATCGAAAACAGTACAGGAAACACCAAAGAAACCGTTGTAGGGGTAGAACAACTCAGACAAGCTATAGAAAACCTAGGTGTTGTGCTTGACGACTCCAACAATTTTGGGGTTTGGGCTGATCAGCTACGCCGGCATTCCCAACAACAAGCCCCGAAACCTGAACCGAAACCTGTTTTTGCACCCGAACCTCGCCGGGGTGGTTCCCAACCAATATTTACATCGGTCGGGGTTCTTTGGGCTAAACCGTGGCCTGGGTTCGAACCGAAAACGTCGTTAGCTGACCTGGTGGCCAGAACAAACCCCACACCACAAAGCGGTGAAACTAACCCCGCAAACACTGGATTTGTTGAACCAACACCCACCAACCAACCCACGAACAACACTAATTCGAAGGTTGCGGCATCTGCTGGGACGGACATCACAAACCCGGTCTCTCCGCTAGTTAAAGGCAACACCTATCCTTTACCAATGGGTGTCGCTCCTACGACCAGAACCAAACCCGACACAGCTACAACTGCTGGTATGAGTAAGGTCAACAAAGCTGTGACGGTCGAACCATCTACAAGCGAACCTTTAGAGTCGTTAGAAACTATTTTTGAAATAGTTCCCACCAAACAACCATCCAATGATGGGGTTGAAACCAAAACCCACAAGGTCTCTGTAACTACAACAGCAGATAACACTTCGCCTAGCGACGCTAACACATCAGAAACAGATCAAGAGTCTGAGAGTCCTTTACCCAACACCGGCGAAGATGACAACAATCTGGGTGTGTTGTTAGCTGAACCGGAAAACCCGTTTGATGACGAGTTTGGTTTAGAAAACAACCCTTTCGAAAACGATGTTTTCACAGGTGAGATACCCGAGGTGTTCAACACAGAGTTCGGGGAACATTTAGAAGACCCTATCGACACCGAGTTCCCACCTCTTGATGACCTCAACAGTGATACATCGGCTGTTAGCAGTGTTGAACAAACCAACCTACACACCACTACCGATGAGGTGTCACAAGATGAAACAGGTGGCAAAGCAACACAAACCTCTGAGCTTGTCACCGCAGATAAAACATCGGGTGAAGCTACTGAGGCACAAACGATAGACACCAGAAAACAGGTGGTGTCGCAACCGCTGAAACCACAGTTGTTGGTCAGCCAACCCAAATCTAAAAAGGCTGGCACCCCCGCGAAACGTAAAACGTCTAGGGTTAACGCGATCACACCAGAAAACAACATGTTTGATGTGCCACCTACAAACCTGGCGACATTAACAGAACTAACTGACGAAGCCCGAAACCGTCTTAACGCTGCTATTAGTGTGGCACGGCCAATGTTTGTTTCCGATCTGGTAGAAGTTGTCGGCAACCCTGATTTGGTGGAAGCCTATTTGGATGAGGCACGCAAAAATCTTGGGAACTCGACTGTAAGGTTTGTGGCACCAAAAGGACGGCACAAAGCCCGTGGCGAGTTGGTGTTACCTTACGGGGAGTTACGTGCCGCTAACGAAAACCGGTTAGCGAAAACATGGTGGGGTGAATGTATCCGCCTGTATCGTGGCGCTGTTTCCTACGAGATGGGAGTGTTGTTACATCGTGTAGCAGACGATTTAGTGTCCCACCGTTTCACATCCGAAACCGCTTTGTTGAGACTATCAACCCATAGAGGTATTGTTGGTATTGTTGTCGCTACTGGGAACAAGATCGGCCCTGGGGAAGCGACACGTAACGAACTAATAGAAGTGATCGGGGAACTTTTAACTGAACGGCTAGAACTTTTGGTAGTGTTAACCGTTTCTGACCCGGCATCTAAAGTTTTGTTGCCCGCTTTGGGAGAAATAGCGGTCGAGCAACGTTGGAAACCAAACATGACTGTTGTGGGTGGACGTTCTTGGGATTACGAAAACCCTTCAGGGGTCGCTTTAACCCACCTGTTTGGTTGACAATACCAACAGAGCGTTAAAAAGGTATTCTATGGACGCGTTAGGTTCAGGGCTCATAACTTTAGCAAACGGGTTCTACACTGTTACACAACGGATTGTTTCACCAACCTCAGCAGCAGTGCTAATAATTGTGTTGGGCACAGCTATCATGGGCGCGGCACGGTTAGAAGAACTGGACCGCAAATCAGCTAAACCCCAAATTGGGCGCCATTAAAAAGCCTAAACTAAAACCGGTTATCCCCCGAAAAGGACAGCTGGTGTAGTGTCACACACCACAAAGGTGGGTGGGGGTATCAACCAGTTAGGTATGTTACCTGAGACACCAAAGGTGTCTGTCTTGTTGTTCTCTATTTGTTAGCTGTTCTTTGTTGTTTGCACAGCCCGTTTTTGTTTTCTTTGTTACCACACATCTTTCACGGTAACTGTTTAAGGCCAACCATGTTTTCTGTACATACACCCTATTCAAACAACCCAACCGACCCGTTACCCCCATCACACAACATGTTCAGTGATGGTACAAACCCGCGCCCTAAAACAGGTGACACAACCAACTTTGGGTACAACACCAACACCCCTGTTTCGTCATACGGCAAAATTGTTGACACAGTGTCCCGGATTCGTGCTACACAAGGTTTGCGTGGCTACTCAGAACGGGCGGTGGAAATCGTTCGCCATATAGGGTATGTGTTGTGCATTTTAGGGTGTGTCGCGGTCACTTCCTGGGCGTTTTCAACTAGTCCGGTGTGGCGCTCCGGTGGCCAGTTGATGCTGTATTCGATAGCGTTCATGCTGGTATGTGCGGTTGTCGGTTCCGTGTTTTACGCTGATCAGCGTAAAGATATTGAGGAACAATACCGACAGTTTGTTTTTGGGATTGTGGCTTTACCGGGCACAGCGTTGGCCCTTTTTATGCGTCTAATAAACTCGATGTTAGACACCCCCAACACCGACAATGATATGTTCGCTTCTATTTTACGTGGCGACGGGTTAGGTTTGTTGTATGTTGTGGCAGTGTTAATACCTCCAGCAGTGTTCGCAAAATATGTTTTTGGTGGGTTGCGAACAATGAACAAGTCTCGTATGACAGACGAGGAACAAATGGCTGCCTGGATGCGTCAAGACGGGGCACAACACTAACACCCCACACAAATAGAAACGTAGCTTTGTAGATGTCGATACAAAGCTACGCGTCTTGGGGCAGGTGGTGTTATGGGTAACGAAACCTCTCTTGGTGAGCGCCATATTTCCACAATCTTGACGCTTGTCAGTTGTTGTTGCTACGGCACTCCCAGAGTGGCAAACCAGATCGGTAGTTACAGTCAACTTTCGAACAGGTAGCCG
>JBAYRL010000008.1 GCA_041676705.1 Acidimicrobiia bacterium | reverse complement strand
TAAAAGGAAAAAAGAACCGGAGAGAGGGAGAAAAAAAAAGGGGGGGGCGGCCGTTCCCCGGCTTCCACCGCCTTAAGGTGAATCAGCTTCTATAGCTTATTTTTCCATCCAAACTTCGGTGAGGAAGGTCCTGGCGTCGGGGGTACCTCCCCCTTGAATACCACCGGGGATGGTCCAACCGGAAAGGTTGCGGACCTTTTGGGCGCTGAATATCGCCGTAGCGGTAGCGCCAGTCCAGGTGTTCGGAACATTCTCAGCGAATTCCAGCATGATGTTCTCAACCGCGTTGTAACGGGTTTGGAAGTCAGTGTTAGAACGCAAGATTTCCAGTTGTTCCTTGACGTTGTCGCTGGTGTAGTTGGTCACGTTACCAGGGGCAAACTCGTCTTCGAACTGGGTTGATAGCTCGGTGTAGGGGTCATTTTGTGACCCTAAGCGCCAGCAAGCGGCCTGATAGTCACCCACAAATGGGGGGGTGGTATCAGCAGAACCCACCGCCTTGGTGATGTGGGTGGCTTGTTCTAGACCGTTGTAGGTGGTTTCAATGCCAACGGCTTCCCACATGGCTTGATAGCCCTGTGACACTGCCATCAAGCTTGGGTCTGGTGGGCAGTTGAACACAAATGTAATCGGGTCACCAACGGGCTTGCCATCGGAGCGCTCTGGGTCGTTCTTGTATTCCTCAACCAGGGCACGCGCGGCTTCTGGGTCATTGGTGGGCCAAGCGTCGGCTACCTTTTGTGAATACCAAGGCGAATCCGAGCTGAAGTACTGACTTTGCGCGGGACTGATGCCTTCGCCACCCAGAATCTTCACCAGTGCCTCTTGATCGAGGGCGAACGCCATGGCGCGGCGCACACGCACGTCGTCGGTGGGCGGAACCGAGGTGTTGATAATGGCGCTACCACTGTTGTTACCAACATAGAGATAGGCCTTCACATTGCCAGCCGACTCAGCGGCCATGACTTGTTGCACAGCACTTTGACGCAAAGTGTGTCCAGCTTGAGCATCACCGGCTAGAACCGCTGCTACACGCGAATCTTCATCGGGGGTGGGACGGAAAACAACCTCGTCGAGATATGGCAATTGATTGCCGTTCTCGTCGGTACGCCAATAGTTCTCATTTCGAGTGGCGCGCAACTCAAAGTCACGGGTCCAGCTTTGGAACACGAAAGGTCCGGTACCTACTGGCTTGGAACCACAGTCATCACCAGCGGCGCGACAGGCTTCGACCGAGAAGGGCCACCCCATGGGGCCTTGAAGGTGGTCAACGAATGCGGCCGAACCTTCCTTAAGGACATAGGTGTAGGTGAGGGGGCCATCAACGCGTACCTCTTCAACCTGTTGGGCCGTGGCGAAGGTGTTGGCACCTTCTACCGAAAGGTATTCATCGAAGATGGTCTTCATGACCTCGGCGGTCAGATCAGTTCCGTCGTGAAACTTAACGTTTTCGGGCAGGGTAATAGTCCACTCGGTGAGATCATCGTTGGTTTCGATGCTCTCGGCCAGGTATGGATAGATATCGCCATCGGCGCCACGAGCTGCGATTGGATCGTAAATAGAACGCGCCACGATGTAACCAGAGCTAGAGAACGAACCTCCGCCTGGGGTCCAGGTGGCAGTTTCGGCCTCGAGGGCAATAACCAAGGTGCCGCCAGTAGTCACCTCTTCAACATCAGCAACGGCTGTGGTACTAGTGATAGGACTATCACCGCCAGGCTTGGTGCCGCCATCAGAGTTGCTGTCTTTGTCATCGCTGCCACAGGCTGTAGCAACGAGACCCAATGCCAAAAAGGCTGCAAGCAGGCGCGCTATCGGACGTCGCCGCCGCATGGAGGGTGAGCTCATTAAGTTCTCCAAAGCTGTAAATCAAGGGGGGAAAGGCCGCGGTTCTGTCACAACGTTGGCCAAAATGGGCGTAGCAATGGGCTAGGACCAAGCCTTAACTCTTACCGTTACAGCGTGAAGCGTCAACTCGATTTTACGTTGTACAAGGCTTCCTTCTAATGAGGCGGACCTCCGTTTGCCGCAAAACCCCCGTAGCAGGCTACCTTTAGGAGCGGTCCGAGGGCTACGATTCTTCTTTAACCGGCAACAAAACCACGCTAGGAGGCCTGGTGGCGGATATTGAGATCGGGCTGGGAAAAACGGCCCGCCGCGGCTACTCCCTCGACGACATATCTATCGTGCCAAGCCGTCGGACCCGCGACCCTCACGACGTCGATATTGCTTGGGAACTCGACGGAATTCGTTTCGAACTACCACTTCTGGCTTCGCCAATGGACGGTGTGGTTAGCCCCGATACGGCTATTGCTATTGGCCGTTTGGGCGGTATTGGGGTTTTGAACCTGGAGGGAATCTGGACTCGTTACGACGACCCCGAACCTTTATTGGATGAAATTGCGACCCTGGGCGAGCAAGAGGCCATTGCCCGCCTGCAAGAAATTTACGCCGCACCAATTCGTCCCGAACTAATTGTCGAACGCATTGATCAAATTAGTGAAGCCGGTGTCATGGTGGGCGCAGCGGTAAGCCCCCAGCGCATCGAGTCGCTGATGCCGACAATTCGCGAATCGGCATTGAACCTTTTGGTAATTCAAGGCACCGTGGTTTCAGCCGAGCATTTAACCTCCGCCGAAGAACCGCTGAACCTGAAACAGTTCGTACGCCAAGTTGATCTGCCAGTGGTGGTAGGAGGCTGTGCCAGCTATAGCGCAGCGTTGCACTTAATGCGCACAGGGGCGGCAGCGGTTTTGGTGGGTGTCGGTGCTGGCGAATCGTCAACAGCTCGCGGCGTGCTCGGTTTAGGTGCCCCGCAAGCCACGGCAATAGCCGACGTTCGCGCCGCACGAATGCGCCATCTTGATGAAACTGGTGTTTACGTGCACATCATTGCCGATGGTGGCATGGCTACCGGCGGCGACATAGCGAAAGCCGTTGCGTGTGGTGCTGATGCTGTGATGATTGGTTCACCATTAGCGGCCGCCACCAATGCTCCGGGGCGGGGTTTTCACTGGGGTTTGGCAGCCGTTAACGAAGAGCTTCCTCAGGGGACTCGGGTTTCGGTGCCGGCGCGGGCCTCGCTAGAAGAGATTCTGGTGGGACCGGCCCACCGAAGTGACGGCCGTACCAACCTTTTTGGAGGGCTTCGCGCTTCGATGGCAGCGTGCGGCTACAAGACATTAAAAGATTTCCAAAAAGCAGAAGTGGTCTTAGCGCCTGCCGTTCGTAGTGAAGGCAAGTCTTTACAGCTCGCTCAACATGTTGGTATGGGTGCTTGATGCTTCTTCCCCGACATACACTGACCTATGGCTACTGAGACCAACCACCACCAGTCCTTTGACGAAAAGTTTGGTCGCGAAGGGCTTACTTACGATGATGTGCTGCTACTACCAGCGGCCTCCGACGTTTTGCCTGGCGACGCCGACACATCAACTCAATTAACTAAAAACATTACGATGTCCATACCGTTGTTATCGGCGGCTATGGACACCGTTACTGAGTCGCGTATGGCCATTGCAATGGCCCGACACGGTGGTCTAGGTGTAATCCACCGCAACCTGTCGATCGAAGATCAAGCTAGTGAAGTTGATCGTGTGAAACGCTCTGAATCCGGCATGATCGCCGACCCGGTGACGGTACCGCCTAGCGCCACTATTGCTGAGGCCATGGCGGTAATGGACGAATTCCACATCTCAGGGGTGCCGGTTACTGATCCGACTTCGGGCAAATTGGTCGGCATTGTGACCAACCGAGACTTGCGTTTCATTGAACCTTCCGACGATCTGGTAACCACCGCCATGACCTCGGAGAACCTCGTTACCGGTCCTATGGGCATCACCCTTGAAGACGCACAGGTAATTTTAGGTCGCCACCGGATTGAGAAGCTGCCCATCGTTGATGCCAATGGTGTGCTTAAGGGCCTGATCACGGTCAAAGACATCCAAAAGCGCATCGAATACCCCAACGCCACTAAAGACGAGCTTGGTCGATTGCGAGTCGCGGCCGCCGTAGGCACCGGGCCCGATGCCTTCGAGCGTGTAGGTGCCTTAGTTGATCGAGGTGTGGACGTGGTGGTGGTTGATACTGCGCATGGCCATGCTTCTTCGGTGATCGACACTATTGGCAAAATTCGCGCCAATTGGAACGTGGCACTGGTAGCTGGAAACGTGGCCACTGCCGATGGTGCTAAAGCGCTCATTGACGCTGGCGTTGACGCCATAAAGGTCGGTATTGGACCCGGGTCTATTTGTACCACCCGAGTAGTGGCGGGCATTGGGGTGCCGCAGATCACCGCCATTTACGACTGCGCCACCGTGGCCGACCAAGCCGGCGTTCCAATCATCGCCGATGGTGGGGTGCAGTATTCAGGCGATCTTGCCAAGGCAATTGCCGCTGGTGCTGACACCGTCATGCTAGGTAACGCTTTAGCTGGGGTGGACGAATCGCCAGGCGACATTGTGGTTGCCCAAGGCGAGCGCTACAAGGAATACCGAGGCATGGGATCGATGGGTGCCATGCAAGGTCGATCATTCTCCAAAGATCGCTATTTCCAAGGCGGAGTGGAAAGCGGCAAGGTGGTGCCGGAAGGAATTGAAGGCCGCGTGCCTTACAAGGGGCCTATCGCCAACGTCTTGCACCAATACATCGGTGGTTTGCGTCAATCAATGGGTTATTGCGGTGCTCCGACCGTGGAAGATCTAAAGCGCAACGGTCAATTCATTCGAATCACTGGTGCTAGCTTGCGAGAAAGCCATCCCCACGACGTCATTATTACGAAAGAAGCGCCGAACTACCGCTTATGACACCTTCTTACCCGCAATACGATTCGGTACTTGTTGTTGAACTGGGTTCGCCACACACCCAATTAGTGGCTCGCTGCGTTCGTAACGCCAAGGTTTTTAGCGCTGTTATACCCCCTCCGGAAAGCTTAGGGTCGTTGGCTGCTCTGGCACCGAAAGCAGTCATTCTAAGTGGCGAAGTACCGAACGATTGGCTGATGTTGGCTGACCTTGGGGTAGCGGTCTTGAACCTGGCCGAGCAGCCTTTCTTCCAGACAGCTTCGGCGGAGCATGCGGCGGCGACCGCTGAATTCGAAGCTGAGCTTCAGGCACACATCGAAACGTTTCTGTTCCAAGAAGCGGGTTGTCGACCGGAATGGATCGCCAAGAACATCATCAATACCGAAATTGAAGCCATCA
This sequence comes from Acidimicrobiia bacterium, assembly GCA_041676705.1. Lineage (NCBI taxonomy): Bacteria > Bacillati > Actinomycetota > Acidimicrobiia > Acidimicrobiia bacterium. Next base: position 70,525 of record JBAYRL010000008.1, on the reverse strand, counting down.
GCGCGCAGGTCGGTTCGTCTCGTGTGATCTGTGCACTTTCTGGTGGTGTCGACTCGGCAGTCGCGGCGGCGCTGGTACATCAAGCAGTCGGCCCGCAGCTGACGTGTGTGTACGTGGACACCGGGTTGATGCGTGAGGGCGAATCCGACCAGGTGGTTGAAACGTTTCAACGCAACCAAGGTATTGAGCTTCAACACGTCCGTGCCGCTGACCGTTTTTACGCGGCTTTGGAAGGTGTGACCGAGCCCGAAACGAAACGCAAGATAATTGGCGAGCTGTTCATTCGAATTTTTGAAGAAGCTGCCGGTGGTGTTGAAGATGCCAAATTCTTGGTGCAGGGGACGGTTTATCCCGACGTTATCGAGTCGGGAAGTGGCAGCGGTGCCAAAGTAAAATCGCATCACAATGTGGGCGGTCTGCCCGAGGATATCGACTTCGAACTGGTTGAACCTCTGCGCTGGTTGTTCAAAGATGAGGTTCGGGCTGTTGGGACCGAGCTTGGCTTGCCCGATGAGATTGTGTGGCGCCAGCCGTTTCCAGGCCCAGGTTTGGGCGTAAGGATTGTGGGTGAAGTCACCCAAGAACGCGCTGACATGTTGCGCTCAGCTGATGCCATAGTGCGTGAGGTTGTTAAAGACGCGGGCCTTGAACGCGAGATTTGGCAGGCCTTCGCTGTGCTTCTGGCCGATGTGCGTTCGGTTGGCATGACGAACGACGAACGAACCTATGGACATCCGATAGTGATTCGAGCTGTGACCAGCAGCGATGCGATGCGAGCAGCGTGGGTTCCCTTGGCGCCCGAGTTGCTAGCTCAAATGTCGAATCGCATCACCGCCGAGGTACCTGGCGTGAACCGAGTAGTTTATGACATTACGCCTAAGCCGCCCGGCACCATTGAATGGGAATAAGCGAAATTAATCGCCGTGGCGAACCACTTCTTGAGGTTTCGTTTGCATCCGATCGTGCGAAGACAACCTTAAGCCACCAAGCAGTGAGGCCACTAGGGCTTCGGCGTCGTGGATGGTGGTTTCAATCATTTCAATGCCAGCGTCTACATCACCGGCTTCCAGCTTCCATTTAGCAACCACCAAACTTTGCACCAGGGTGTCGTTGATTTCAGCGGCGTCGCGTTGGCGTTCTCTCGAAACCGCCAGGTCGGTCTCGAGGATTTCTGCTCGGCGTTGCATATCCGAGGCATGGCCAATCAAGAAACCCAACAAAAGCATGGGTAAAATTCGTGCTGCCCAACCCAAAGCGGGCATATGCACGTCACTTAACCAAACCCAAATAGCCATTAGGGCCACACCGATGAAGGCTGAACCCACCCCAGCTTGCACCCCAAAGGCCAAGGCCACTAGGGCGATGGGGAAAACAAAGAGTACGGTAACGGCATCATTCACATCAGCAGTCGCCCACTGAAGTGCGAAGACAGCACAAAAAAGAGCGGTGGTAGCCCATATCGCCATGCTCGGATGGCGTCGGAACCAAGGTCCGATTTGAGCGTTTTGGATGGCAACCATGAATCGATGTTGCCTTGCGCTACTAATCAAGCGGTAGGGCTAAAGGTCACTTGGCACACCAAAGTGGGTTAGAAGATGGTTAAGCCCTCACACGCCATCGCGGCCTTTGCATAGCCTGACGCCCGATCACACCAGCGCCTTGTGTTAGCAACGAAGGCCTTAGTTGGTTGGGTGACCATTCGGGGCACCGTTGGTGTCTAAGTCCCGGCAAGGGCCGTTATCACCGGTGCCAATTTTTCTAGAGCATCAGCCGAGAGGCCAATGTAGCTGATGTCCCACTCTTCTCGTTGGCGCAGAAGTTGTTCAACAATCTCTTCGGTGGAGCCCACCAGAGCATGAGGCGTGACCAGGGCTTCATCGGTGCTTAACCCGAATGCTGGCGCCAATAGCTCGGCTATGGCTTGGCGATCGTTGGTGACTTCTGCCAGGTGTACGCGTACCTGCAGCTCTAATTCGCGGTAGCGGTCGCCGGCACTTTCTTTGATCCAATCAAGTTTTTGGGTGGTGGCGCGACTTGTGGCGCTTGGCCCGGCGTTTTCATCGATGGCTCCCGAGCGAAGATCGATGTTGAGGGCCACAATGTTGGCTTCGCGGGCTGCTAAGCGAAGAATTTTTTCACCTCCACCCCCCACCATTATTGGTGGGTGTGGGGCCTGTACCGGTGATGGCGAGTTAACCAAACCATCCACTTGGTAATGTTTTCCTGAGAAATGAACAGGTTCTGTTTGAAACAAGGTTTTAATTAGCATAATTGCTTCACTAAGTCGTTCAATTCGAAGGGAAGGCCGCTCGAGGCGAAGTCCGACTTGTTGGTAGTCGCTCGTCAACCAGCCTGCGCCTAGGCCCAGCTCGAATCGGCCGTTTGAAAGTAGATCAAGGGTTGCGGCCTCTTTGGCAACGATGGCCGGGTGGCGGAAATCGTTACAGATAACCACCGTTCCTAACCGCAGCGTGGTGGTGGCATCGGCAGCGGCCATCAAAGCGGTGAAGGGTGCCATTTGTTGGTCAAAGTGATCGGCGATGGTGAGTGTTGAGGCCCCCGTGTCTTCGACCGCTTTGGCCAGCTCAGTCCATTCGGCACGGCTGTAGGTACCAGTGGCCTGAATTCCGAATCGGAAAGGTCGATTTTTTGCCATAGCGAGAGTGTGCTTGCTGGGGCTTCATGGGTGCAACTGCGTGATGGGTAGGAGGGTGTCACAGCCCGCAAGTACGATTGGGAATCATGTCTATTTTTGATGGCGCTTCCGATTCGCTACCGCCGGGTCAGACCGGTTTGCTCGCTGGGTTGAACCCCGCCCAGCTAGATGCCGTTACTCACTCTGGCGGCCCCTTGTTGGTGGTCGCAGGCGCGGGCTCGGGCAAAACCCGGGTTCTAACCGCTCGTATCGCCCACCTTATTAACGCCAGTGGCGTGTCACCTTTTGAAATCCTGGCCATCACCTTTACCAACAAAGCAGCCTCGGAAATGAAGGCCCGGGTCGGTGAATTGATTGGCTCGATAGCCGAACGGATGTGGATTTCAACGTTCCACTCGGCTTGTGTGCGCATTTTACGTCGAGAAGCGGGTCGAATCGGCTTTCCGTCTTCGTTCACAATTTACGATCAGGCCGATGCCCTACGTTTAGTTAGCTATGTGCTGCGCGACCTCGATTTAGACCCGAAGCGTTTCCCGGCCCGCAGCGTGTACGGGGCTATTTCCACGGCTAAGAACGAGGGCTTAAGCGCTGGGCGCTACGCCGATGCAGCCCAAATGGTGTTTCAGCGTCACATTGCCCAGGTGTATCTAGAGTATGAAAAGCGGCTGATCCGGGCTGGTGCCATGGATTTTGACGACCTGCTGTTAAACACGGTGCGCCTGTTCCGCGAACATCCTGAGGTCTTAGCGGAATATCAGGCCCGTTTCCGTCACGTCCTGATCGACGAATATCAAGACACCAACCAGGTTCAAAACGAACTGGTGGTGGCGTTGGCTAGCGACCATCGCAATATCTGTGTGGTGGGCGATTCTGATCAGTCGATTTACGCGTTTCGAGGTGCTGACATTCGAAACATTTTAGAATTTGAAGAGGCCTTCCCCGATGCCACGGTGGTCTTGCTCGAGCAGAATTATCGCTCCACACAGACCATTCTCGACGCCGCCAACGCGGTCATCTCTCATAACTTTGGCCGCAAACCCAAAGAATTGTGGACCGATGCCGGAGCGGGTACTCCCATTAGGTTGTATCGGGCCGACGATGAGGGTGAAGAAGCACAGTGGGTAGCCAACGAAATTAACCGGCTTCACGACGTTGGCGACCTACGTTTCGATGAGGTTGCAATCTTCTATCGCACGAACGCTCAAAGCCGGGTCTTGGAAGAACGGCTAATGCGGTCTGGCGTGCCATATGTGGTGGTTGGCGGTACTCGTTTCTACGACCGTAAAGAGGTTAAAGACGCCCTGGCCTATTTGCGGGCCGTGGTGAACCCTACCGACGAGGTGAGCATCAAGCGGGTTTTGAACGTTCCCAAGCGGGGCATTGGCGACGCCAGCATTGCGAAGATCGACATTTATGCCCGTAGTTTAGGGCTGCCTTTCATTGACGCTTTGCGCCAGCATTCCGAGGCTGGGGTGAGTGGCAGAGCAGTCCGTGGTATTGATTCATTTTTGAGCATGCTCGATGCGCTCGAGGCTTTAGCCGCCGAAGGGCCAGCCAAAATGTTGGAAGACATTTTAGAACGTACTGGCTATGTTGCTGAATTGGTGGCCGAGCATTCGGTTGAAGCCGATGGACGACTTGAAAACCTTGATGAACTCGTTGGTGCCGCGGCCGAACACGACTCGGTTGATGAGTTCTTAGAACAGGTGGCGCTAGTTTCCGACGTTGATGCTCTAACCGGTGACAACTTGGGTGGTGTGGTGCTTATGACGTTGCACGCCGCTAAAGGTCTCGAGTTCCCGGTGGTGTTCTTAATGGGTCTAGAAGAAGGCGTTTTTCCACATCAACGCTCCATCGGCGATTCTGAGCAACTAGAAGAAGAGCGGCGTTTGGCCTACGTGGGTATTACTCGTGCCCGTCAGCGCTTGTACCTCAGCTATGCCACTTCTCGAAATCTCTTCGGTGAGATTCGTTACAACCCGCCCAGCCGATTCTTAGATGAAATTCCTTCGGAGCTAATAGAAAAAGAACATGAAGAGCGCCGAAGTCGAAGCCTAAGCGGTCTTACGGCCAGAGATTTCGGCCGTAGTGGCAATGGAGGTTTCGGGACACGTCGTGCCAAAGCCGTAGAAGGAGCGCTTGGAGCTAAGGGTCCAGTCCCAAGTGGGGCCAACGCTTTAGGCTTAAAGATCGGCGATGATGTTACACATCGTGTTTGGGGCGACGGCGTGATATTGGATATGAGCGGTTCTGGAGATAAAGCCGAGGCCGTGGTCCGTTTCCCAAGCGTTGGTGAGAAGCGTCTCTTGTTGGCTTGGGCCCCTATCGTGCGTGCTTAGGCACCTGGCTACGGCCATCTACTCGCTCATCCTTGGCTGCTAGCGAAGTTGGCTATTAGTCGTCAGCGTCATCCGAACGAAACTCGGCGTTTAAATCTACGCTCAAGCGACCATTCTCAACCGTCACCGGATACGTCATTAATCCGTCGCCGTTGGCAGGGAAACGTTGACCGTCACAATCGACGAAATCCTGGCTGTCTTTGTTCCAAACCAGGGTGCAGTCACGGGCTTTGCCCGATGGTGCGGCGGCCAGGGCGTACCATTCGGTAGTCGGATCGTTACCGATGTGCTGCAAAATAATGTCACGGTCTCGCCCCGCCACATCGGCGAACAAAATGGGCCCGTCTTTTTGAATGGACTCGGAGCGTGCTTGTGCGTTCCCAGCATCGAAAAAGTCGCTACCGATGTTTAGCTTTACGTTCTCGCCGCCTTTGCTGGCCATATTGACCATTACGAACATCAAACCGATGCCTGCCACTAACCCGCCTAGGGCTACCAATACGGCCGTGGTTGTCGATCTTCCACTGCGTCGCTCGATAGGACTCATAAGACTCAGCCTAGAGAATCTGCACCTACATTGGCAGTTAGGCCCCTCAGCTACACGCAGAATCTACCGTTAGTGGCGGGAATGATTGGGGAATGAGTGAGACGAGAGGGGGTCGGGGCTTCTAATATCGATCTAGTCGTGCCCATAAGAGGTGCGACAGTCATCCGACACGCCCCGGAGGCCGTCACCGAGTGGATCTTTTCGAGTATCAAGGCAAACAATTTTTCGCATCTTTTGGCATCCCTGTCTCAGATGGAGATGCTGTTACAACCGTCGATGATGCGGTGGCCGTTGCGCAGCGCATTGGCTACCCAGTGGTTGTAAAAGCCCAGGTGCAAGTAGGTGGTCGAGGTAAGGCTGGTGGTATCAAGCTGGCCGACAACGCCGATGAAGTGCGTACCCACGCCACCAACATCCTAGGTATGGACATTAAGGGCCATATCGTGGAAACCCTGTGGATTGAAGTGGCTTCAGATATCGCTGAAGAATATTACGCCAGCTTCACCCTCGACCGTTCTGCCAAGAAACACCTTGGCATGTTGAGCGCAGAGGGCGGTGTTGAAATTGAAGCGGTGGCCGAATCTAACCCCGACGCCATTGCCAAAATTTGGGTCGACCCGGTTGACGGCTTGACTGAAGACGTTGCCCGAGAGTGGGTAGCGGCTGCCAAGTTGAACCCCGAGGCGACCGAAGGTGCGGTCGATATTTTGTTAAAGCTCTACCGTGCTTATGTAGAAGGCGACGCCGATTTGGTTGAAATCAACCCGTTGATTTTCACCCCGGATGGTCGAGTTCATGCTCTCGACGCCAAAGTCACCCTCGATGGGAACTCGGTTTATCGCCATCCCGAGTATGAACAATACGAGGCCACCCAGGTTCGCGACGAACGCGAAACCGAGGCTTTTGAAAAGGGTCTCCAGTATGTGGGCCTAGATGGTTATGTTGGTGTTATCGCTAACGGTGCTGGCTTGGCCATGTCAACCCTCGACATTGTGAACCAGGTTGGTGGCAAACCAGCGAACTTCCTAGATATTGGTGGCGGCGCTAACGCCGACGTGATGGCGGGTGCCTTAGAGGTCATCACCAACGACACCAACGTACGGTCCATCTTTATTAACATCTTTGGTGGTATCACCAAAGGCGAGGAAGTGGCCAACGGTATTGTGACCGCTCTTTCGCGGGTCAACATTGATGTGCCGATTGTGGTGCGCCTAGACGGCACCAACGCTGAGGAAGGTCGGGCCATATTGCAGCCCCACCTTGGCGAGAAGTTGCATATGGAACCAACCATGCTGTCGGCTGCCGAGCGTGCCGTGGCTCTAGCCGGAAACTGAGGAAGCCCACATGAGCATTTTTGTTGACGAAAACACCAAAGTTATCTACCAAGGTTTAACTGGTAGCCAAGGCCGTTTCTATGGCTTGTTGAATCGGGAATATGGCACCCAGGTCGTGGGTGGCACCAACCCTAAAAAAGCTGGTACCGACGTGGAAGGCATTCCCGTGTTCGCCAACATGAGCGAAGCCGTGGCTGCTACCGGTGCCAATGCCTCTTGTATTTTTATTCCGGCACCCGGCGTGAGTGGCGCTGTAATGGAAGCCGCCGAAGCTGGCGTCGAGTTTATTGTGGCGATCACCGAAGGTGTGCCCGCCCAAGATGAGGCTTGGTTTTACAACAAGTTGAAGCGTGATTTCCCCAACGTTATGTTGTTGGGCCCTAACTGCCCTGGAATCATTAGCCCTGGTAAAGCCAACATCGGTATTACCGCTGGCCATATTGCTAAAGCTCCGGTTGAAGGCGAAGCCGCGGTGGGCATTGTTAGCCGTTCGGGCACGCTTACCTATCAGGCTCTTTACGAACTGAAACTAAACGATATTGGTGTTACCACCTGTGTTGGTATTGGCGGTGACCCAGTGCCAGGGGTTTCATTCATCGACTGTCTGAAAGCTTTCGAAGCTGACCCCGACACCAAAGCGGTCATGATGATCGGTGAAATTGGTGGTTCAGCTGAAGAAGAAGCGGCCGAATATATCGCCAATGAAATGACCAAGCCGGTTGTTTCTTATATTGCTGGGGTCACTGCTCCTGCTGGCAAGAAGATGGGCCACGCTGGGGCCATCGTTTCTGGTGGTAAAGGTACCGCCGATGCCAAGATGAGCGCCCTAAAAGCAGCTGGCGCCCAGGTGGGGAACAACCCCACTGAAGCTGGCAACTTGATGGTTGAGGTTGTGCGAGGCTTGTAGTCGCTGGAGAGCGAAAAGCCAAAGGGCCTGGATTCCTCTCATTGGGGAGAAATCCAGGCCCTTTGTAGTTTTATGTTGTAGCTTCCTCGTGTGCTGCCGCTTGAGCGGTTGGAGTGCAGGTGCCCGTTCGTTCTAAACGGACCTTCTTGAAAGGGATTCTCAGAAGGGGCTAGGTGGAGTGGCGGAACGTCCGCTCGAGCCACTTTCTTGCTTAGCGGCGAAGCCCCCGTAAGCCAGGCCCGCGGCCAGGATGATGTTCACCCAAGCACCAAAACCTAGGGCGCTGGTTTCAACAACGAGCTTCAGAAGCAAAAGGGCGAGCACTGCAATGCCACCGTAGAAGCGAGCATCAACCCAAGAAACAGGGATTTCAGGCAGTTCGACATTGGCCAGTTTCTCTGCCAGCAAAGTACCCACTACGGCCAAGGCCAAGATGAATGCCAAGATGCCCCAGATAGCGTTTGGAGAGCTCATGGCTTTGATGTTCGCTGAACCGAACGGTCCGAACGAAATGTGGTGCCACGGCAGAATGAGAATACCGAGGATCAACAAAATGCCGGCCCCGCCGCTTATCTTCTCGCCCATGCCGAGCTTATTTAGGTCCACCCCTACCTCCAGAGATACGAGTTGTCGCGATGTGTCATGTCCACGCTAGACGATAGCGGCAGGCCTGAGTAGGAACTTGGTAATAAAACTGTGGGCCTTGGTTGCTGCTAGCGTCACATAACGTGCGAATTGGAGTGTTGGCTTCAGGTAGTGGAACTCTGCTTGAAGCGATTTTGGCCGACGATATACCTGTTGAACTGGTGGTAGTTGACCGTCCATGCCGTGCTATCGAGGTCGCTGAACGAGCTTCAGTGCCCGTAGCGTTGGTGGAAAGGGTAGATTTTGGTCCTACTTTCGACCGTCACGCCTACACCGAAGAGGTGGTGGCCAAACTTCGAGAAGCTGACATTGAGCTAGTGGTGATGGCCGGTTTCGGCACTGTAATTCCCGGCGCGGCGGCGGCTTTCCCGGGCCGGTTGCTGAACACTCATCCAGCGCTTTTGCCTGCCTTTAAGGGTTGGCACGCCGTGCGAGAGGCTTTGGCCCGAGGTGTGAAGGTCACCGGTTGTACAGTTCATATTGCTACAGCTGAAATGGACGAAGGGCCGATTCTGGCCCAAGAGGCGGTCATCGTGACGCCCGACGACACCGAAGAATCACTCCACGAACGAATCAAAGAAGTTGAACGGCGGCTTTATCCCGCCACTATTCGTCGCTTTATGGAAGGAACCGTTGAATGACGGCAAAAAGGGCGCTTATCTCTGTTTATGACAAGACCGGGGTGGTTGATCTAGCCCGTGGCTTGGTGCAGCTTGGGTGGGAGATCGTATCGAGTGGTGGTACCGCCATGGCACTTGATGACGCTGGCATTGTGGTAACTACGGTGGAAGATGTTACCGGTTTCCCCGAGATGCTTTCCGACCGGGTGAAAACCTTGCACCCGAAAATTCACGGTGGGCTGTTGGCCGACCTGGATGAGCCCACCCATGTGGCCGACTTGGAAGCGAATGACATAGCGCCTTTTGGGTTGTTGGTTTCAAACCTTTACCCGTTTCGCTCTGACCCTTCCATCGCCTTAATCGATATTGGCGGGCCTGCTATGGTGCGTGCGGCTGCCAAGAACCACGCCCATGTGGGCGTGGTTGTAAACCCACAGGATTATGGCATTGTACTGGCCGAATTGCGCGACTCGGGGGCCTTGTCTTCGGCCACTCGTCGCCGCTTGGCTCGCGACGCTTTTGCTCACACTGCCGCCTACGACGCGGCCATTGTGAGCTGGTTCGATGAAGACCAAAGTGAACTTAGTGCCGATGCCGGCGATCCGCCTTCTTTGCCCTCGACCCTGCATTTGGCGTTAGAGAAGGTTGCTTCGCTTCGATACGGAGAAAACCCTCACCAGGTTGGTGCTCGTTATCGCAACATTGGTGAAACCAGCTGGTGGGATGAGGTTGTGCAACACGGTGGGCTGCCACTTTCCTACCTGAACCTCTACGATGCGGCCGCCGCTTGGGAACTGGTACATGACCTTTCCGCCCGACCGACGGTGGCCATCATCAAACACGCCAACCCTTGTGGCGTGGCTGTTTCTGACACTCTGGCTGATGCTTATGCCAAAGCCTTCGATTGCGACCCACGCTCGGCCTTTGGTGGCATTGTGGCGTTAAATCGGGTGGTTGACCAACAAACCGTGGAAGCCATGGTGGCGGCCGCTCAAGCTGATGTTGTTATTGCGCCGGGTTATGAGGAAGGTGTTATCGAGGCTTTGGTCAAGAAGCGTAAGAACACCCGCTTGCTGAGCGCCCCAGCCCCCACCAAAAATGCTTTGGCATTACGGCAAATTTCGGGTGGATGGTTGGTACAAGATGCGGCTCATTTTGCGAGTCCCCGTTCAGCGTGGGAGGTGGTAACGACGGCGGAACCCAATGATTCGCAGTGGGCTGATGCAGAGTTGGCTTGGCGCTTGGTGGGTCATGTCACTTCGAATGCCATTGTGCTGGTGAAAGACGGCGTGGCGTGGGGAATAGGTGCCGGTCAACAAAACCGGGTCGAGTCGGGTGAGCTGGCGGTGTCGAAAGCCGCCGGACGCGCCGCTGGTGGCGCTTGTGCTAGTGATGCTTTTTATCCATTCCCCGATGGAATGGACGCCCCTTCAGCTGCTGGCTCGGCCGTGGTCATTCAACCCGGTGGCGCCATGCATGACGATGATGTGATCGCCCGAGCGAATGAGCTTGGTTTGGCCATGGTCTTTACTGGCGAGCGCCAATTTCTTCACTAGTTACTGGTTTTCGGCGAGGCGATTGTCGGGCAGCCAAACGATTGCTTTGCAGCGGAATGATCGCTAAGTAGCGAAATCATCGCCAAGCAGCGGATGATTGGATAGCCCACAAAAATATGAAGCGAGACTAGGTTTATGACTGCAGAAATACTTGATGGGGAAGCCGTCGCAACGCGAATTCGTTCCGAGCTGGTTGAGCGTGTGGCCGAACTTAAGGCCAAGGGTGTGACCCCGGGTTTGGGTACCATTTTGGTTGGCGATGACGGTCCGAGTGCCAATTATGTAGCCATGAAACACCGTGATTGTGAGGCGGTGGGTATCGCTTCATTCCACACCCATCTTCCCGCCACTGCTTCCCAGGCCGAAGTCGAGTCCGCGGTGGCCGAATTCAACCACAACCCCGAGGTTGATGCCTACCTAATGCAGTATCCGTTCCCGGCTGGGCTTGATTTTGAAGCCGCTATTTTGAAGATGGAACCAGCCAAGGATGTTGACGGGCTGCATCCAGTAAATCTTGGAAAGTTGGTTATGGGCACCAAGGGTCCGCGCCCATGTACACCGGTGGGCATTGTAGAACTTTTGGCGGCTTACAATATTGATTTAGCGGGCAAGCATGTGGTGGTGGTGGGCCGTGGTTTAACTATTGGTCGTCCTTTGGCGGCACTACTCACCTTGAAAGAGCCGGGCTTGAATGCTGCGGTGACCGTAGTGCATACAGGAGTGGCCGACATTAGCGAGTACACCCGCCAAGCTGACGTGCTAGTGGCGGCGGCTGGGTTTCCGGGTCTGATTACCCCTGAAATGGTGAAGCCCGGCGCTGCGGTGGTCGCTGCCGGGGTTTCGTTTTCGGGGAAGAAGCTGCTCTCGGATGTAGCTGATGAGGTAGCCGAAGTGGCTGGCTGGCTCTCACCGCGCCTGGGTGGGGTGGGGCCGATGACCAGGGCCATGTTGTTAGCTAATTGTGTGGCGGCAGCCGAAGAGCGCGCCAACTAGTATTTCATGTAGTTTTACAGCCCTTGAAACGTTCCCGGCGGTGGTTTAAGGTCTCGGTATGAAAATGGCGGCCTTTGCTAAGCGATGGATTTGGTTAGCGGCTGCTTTGGCGTTGGCTGTCAGTGGGTGCGGTGGTGGAAGCAAGAGCGCGACCCCGCCACGTGCCAGTGTTGATACCGAGACTTCAACGTCGTCAACGCCAACGGTGAGCGAGAGCACTACGTCGACTAGCGTTGCTACTCCATCCACAATGCCCGAGCAGCACTTCGAGCCTCTCTATGCTGATCCGGCTCTAACGCCCGAAGAACAAGTCGAAGCCGCATACTTGTTCTATTGGGATGTTGTCTTGGATGCCTTTGCGCGTGGGGATGACCGTTATCTGCCCTTAGTTCTGGTCGACGGCGGCCTTTCGACTCGGCTTAGTGAGCTTGCAGAGCTTGTTGATCGAGGCGAGAGATATCGGATTGATGTATCACACAGGCACGAGATTCTTCTGGTCGAGATGGATGAAGCCGTTGTTGCAGATCTCCAGCGAAGCAAATTTGTGACGTTACGTGCGAGTGACTCAACCATTCTAGACATTGAAGAAAACGTTGATGTCCCTTGGGTGTATTGGTTGTATAAGCGAGGAGATCAGTGGGTCGTTTACGATTTTTACGTCGAACAACTTCCTTAATAGTCATCTTGCTTGCCATTGCGACTTCCCCTGAGATCGCGAGTGCAGACTTTAGCAATAATCAGGAAGAATCGAACGTTTCTTCAAACGGTACGACCGTCCGAGTCGAGATAATTCTTGATTCGAACGGCGTCCTTCGTCCGGTGGGAACGCCGGGGGCATCTTCGAACCCGACCTACTCCGAGTGCGAGTTCACCTTGGTCGAGATTCCCACCTGGTTCGAAGCCCTAGACGCCATCGGAGAGCCCACGTCACCCGATGCTATTCCCTACTGGTTGCTGTGCGGCACAGCCACCGTTGATGCATTTTGGGTCTCGCCCCAAGACCTTGTTGACTATGATTCAATCGCCTGGGCTGAAGCCGATCGCTACGTCCGCGAAGTGCTAGCTCCTACCTTGAATATCGAGGTCAACCCAGCGGGTTACAGCATTACGGGTATTCCCAGTTGGTTCTGGGTTGACGGTTGGAACGGTGCACCGATCTTCACGTCAGTATCGGCACCCTTCGGAGCCACCGTAGACGTGTCATTGCAGCTAATTGACGTGGAGTGGGACTTTGGTGACGGCACCACCCCTTGGCGTGGCGACCTAGGTTTGGCCTACCCAAGTGAATCTCCGGTGCAACACAACTTTGAACGTCGATCGACTAGTAAAGAGAGCCCCGATGGTACTTTCGAAGTTTCGGCAACGGTCAGCATCGCCCCTTCCTATCGCCTCAACGGCGGTGGCGAAATAGCGCTAAGTCCGAACCTCACGGCCAACGTTCAAGTTCCGTTGGTGGTACGTCAACTTCAAGCAGTCTTGAGGTAGGCGTTCGAAGCCAATAGTCGTAACCGTGCGCCGACCATCTAGCCTTGTGGCATGGCACTCATCCACGAACTCCTAGCCGCTGGGCGCACCATCTCCTTTGAGTTCTTTCCGCCAAAGACTGCTGAAGCCAGCGCGCAATTCAAGAAAACGATCGATGCGCTGAAACCGCTGCAACCCTCGTTTGTGTCGGTTACATATGGTGCTGGGGGCTCGACCCGCGACCTAACCCGCGACATGGTGATTGGCCTTGAGAAGAACCATCAGATTCTCTCTATGGCTCATCTAACATGCGTTCCCCACACCAGAGCCGAAATCGTTTCGCTGATCGGGGAATACGACGATGCCGGTATTCGCAATATCTTGGCCCTGTCGGGTGACGAGCCGACTGACGGCACCGTTCCGCCACGTGAGTTCACCCACGCCAGTGAACTGGTAGAGCTACTTCATGAACACGGTGAATATTCCATTGGGGTAGCCGCCCATCCTGAGGGCCACCCCCGTTCGCCCAATCTGCAAAGTGATCGCATCCATTTGGCGGACAAACTGAACGCCGCCCATTTCGGCGTCACCCAGTTTTTCTTCCGAGTGGAAGACTACCTAGATATGCGTGACGCTCTGGCGGCGCTCGGCTGTGAACGGCCAGTGGCAGCAGGCATTATGCCAGTCACCAATTTCAACCAGATCAAACGATTCGCCGAATTGTCAGGTGCCGCTATGCCTAAAGAAATGGTGGCGCGGCTAGAGAAGTATGCCGATGACCCGGCCTCAATTAAGGCGGAAGGCGTGGAGATTGCTTCAGAGATGTGCGAAGCACTGATCGCCGAAGACGTTCCTGGCTTGCACTTTTACACCTTGAATCGACCCGAAGCCACCTTGGCGATTGCCGCCAACCTTGGCTTAGGACCCAAAGCCCAGACCTGACCTCGGCTTAGTGCCCGTGGAACAGGGCCAATCTCCGGTACGTACCCAACACCTAAGCCAAAAGACAGCTCGGACTTAGCTAAGAAATAGCAAAGCCGCTGCCATCATCGACGGCAGCGGCCAGCATTTGCCCTCTTAGGCCCCGGCGTTAAGCCATTGCAGCTTGCAAAGCGTTGTCGATGGCGTCCATAAAGGCTTCCGTGGTGAGCCACTCTTGGTCATCACCCACCAGCAAGGCCAAGTCTTTGGTCATCTTGCCCGCTTCCACGGTCTCAATAATTACTCGCTCCAAAGTCTTGGCGAACTCGGTGACCTCGGGGGTGTTGTCGAGCTTGCCGCGATGGGCCAAACCTTGGGTCCATGCGAAAATAGAGGCGATGGGGTTGGTTGAGGTGGGGTTACCCTTTTGGTGCTCGCGGTAGTGGCGAGTGACCGTGCCGTGGGCCGCTTCGGCTTCCACTGTTTGGCCATCGGGGGTAATTAGTACTGAGGTCATAAGCCCTAGAGAACCAAAGCCTTGGGCCACGGTGTCGCTTTGAACATCGCCATCGTAGTTCTTGCAGGCCCACACATACCCGCCTTCCCATTTCATGGAAGCCGCCACCATGTCGTCGATTAGGCGGTGCTCATAGGTCAGCCCGGCAGCTTTAAACTCATCGGCGAACTCGGCTTCGAACACTTCCTGGAAGAGGTCTTTGAAACGACCATCGTAGGCCTTCAAGATGGTGTTCTTAGTCGACATATAAACCGGGTAATTGCGGTTCAATCCGTAACGGAATGAGGCCCGGGCGAAGTCTCTAATTGAGGCGTCGAGGTTGTACATACCCATGGCCACGCCAGCTTCGGGGAACTGGAAAACTTCGTGTTCAATGGGTGCCGAGCCATCGGCCGGGGTGAAAGTCATGGTTAAGGTTCCAGCGCCTGGAACCTTAAAGTCGGTGGCGCGGTATTGGTCACCGAAGGCGTGACGGCCGATCACAATGGGTTTGGTCCAGCCGGGCACGTAGCGGGGAATGTTTGAGATGATGATCGGCTCACGAAAGACCACTCCGCCCAGGATGTTTCGGATGGTTCCGTTCGGCGACTTCCACATCTGCTTCAACCCGAACTCTTCCACACGGGCTTCGTCGGGGGTAATGGTGGCGCATTTAACGCCCACACCATATTGCTTAATGGCGTTGGCAGAATCGATAGTGATCTGGTCGTCGGTGCGGTCGCGCTCTTCAACACCCAGGTCGAAATACTTAAGATCGATGTCGAGATAGGGGAGAATGAATCGCTCGCGAATCATTTGCCAAATGATTCGAGTCATCTCGTCGCCATCGAGCTCTACGACCGGATTAACAACCTTAATTTTCGCCATCTTGTACCTCGCTGTGGGTGATTAAACGATGAGTTATCGGTGATTTATGGATGAGCCAACATCTAAATGGCCGTGGAACTCCACAACCTATACAGCACAACAATAGGACAAGTAAGAGACAAGTGGGATAGCTGACGCCAAAGAAGGGCCTATCGGCACACTCTTCATACGCCGTATAAGAGATGTGCCTTTTGACCAAAAAGCGCTACCGTAGAGATTCATTGACATCCGTCACAGCCAAGGGGCAACTGTCTTGCACGAATACAACAAAATTTTTATCGATGGATCATGGGTGCCCTCGGAGGGCACCGGGGTCATCGAAGTAATTAACGCCAATACTGAAGAAGTTATGGGGTCCATCCCCGAAGGCACCGCTGCCGATGTCGATCGAGCTGCCAAAGCCGCCAAAGCTGCTTTCGAATCGTGGGCGGCGCAGCCCCTCGACGAGCGCCTCAAGTATGTGCAGCGCCTCTCGGAAGAACTTGGTGCTCGCATGGATGACATCGCGGGTGTGGTGTCGGGTGAAGTGGGTATGCCCATCAACTTCTCGAAAATGATTCAAGTCGGTCTGCCCATGGGCACCACCGCTTCCGTCCTTGAAACCGCCAAGAATTTCGAGTGGGAACAAGAAGTCGGCAACTCACTAATCGTGCGCGAACCAATTGGAGTGGTGGGTTGTATCACCCCATGGAACTACCCGTTGCACCAAATCATGGCCAAGGTGGCCCCGGCTCTGGCCGCTGGTTGCACGGTGGTACTAAAGCCCAGTGAAGTGGCACCGCTGAATGCTTTTATGCTCGCTCAGATTGTGGAAGATATTGGCTTGCCAGCCGGCGTTTTCAACCTGGTTTCAGGCACCGGGCCAGTCGTTGGTGAAGCTATTGCTGCCCATCCCGATATCGATATGGTCTCATTCACCGGTTCGACCAGGGCCGGTACCCGGGTGCAGCAGGTGGCTGCAGAGACCGTGAAGCGTGTGGCGCTTGAGTTGGGCGGTAAGTCGGCCAACATTATTCTCGACGACGCCGATTTCGCGACCGCGGTACCAAAGGGCGTATTTGCTTGCTATTTGAACTCGGGTCAAACCTGTTCTGCCCAAACCCGCATGCTGGTACCCAAAGATCGCATGGACGAAGTCGTAGAAATTGTTACGGCTGCACTACCTGGTTTCCCGCTCGGCACTGGCGACTCGGAAGCTGCCATGTTGGGTCCGCTAGTTTCGAAGGCCCAGCAAGAACGAGTTCGTGACTACATCCGCAAAGGCATCGACGAAGGTGCCACCTTGGTGGCTGGCGGAGTTGAGCAGCCCGAAGGTTTCGAAAAGGGTTTCTTTGTGCAGCCCACCGTTTTTGCCAACGTGAGCAACGACATGACCATTGCTCAAGAAGAGATCTTTGGCCCGGTTCTTTCTATTATCGGTTACGAAGATGAAGACGACGCGGTGCGCATTGCCAACGATTCTGACTACGGCCTCTCTGGTGCTGTTTGGTCGGGTGACGCCGAGCGCGCTAAGGCCGTAGCTCGTCGCATGCGCACTGGTCAGGTGGAAATTAACGGCGGTGGTTTTAACGCTGTTGCGCCTTTTGGCGGTTATCGTAAGTCTGGAAACGGACGCGAACTTGGCACCTTCGGCTTCGAAGAGTTCCTAGAGACTAAAGCAATGCAGCTCTAAGTAGCTCGGCATAGAACTCAGGCACTTGGGAGGCTGGCCCGCAAGTTGGCCCCCAGGTGCCTTTGTTTTCTTGTGTAGAAAGAGAATCTGTGAATGACCGCTAACTCCGCGCCGCAGGGTTTGTTCCGGCGTGGGCTGCAAACACTGAAGTACCAAATCAGTTTTCACCCCGTGCCCTTTATCGTGGCGGTGATTGGGGCAACCATTTTTTCTCTGGCTTTGGTAGCTGGAACTTGGGTGCTGGGTTGGGCTACCGACAACGTCATCATGCCGGCCTTTGATGAAGGTGGCGTTAAGCGTGGCGTCATATTTTCTGGTGTCGGGGCGATTATTGGTTTAACCCTGGTTCGGGCCGTTGGTGTGGTACTGCGTCGATATTTTGGTGCGATGGCTTCGCACAAGGTACAGGCCACCATGCGCAATAACATCACCGACACCTATCTCGACGTTCCACTTGAATACCACCTGAACACGCCCACTGGTGAACTCTTGGCGCATGCCGATGCCGACGTGGAAGCAGCCGCCGAGGCCATAATTCCCCTGCCTCTAACCACCGGGGTGGTATCAATTGTGCTGTTTTCAATGGTGGCACTGGCCCTCATCGACCCGGTTATGATGCTGGTGGGCTTGGCTATTTTCCCAACGCTTGCCGTGATGAACAGGCTTTATACCGCCCGGGTGGAAGCCCCATCGGCGCTGGTGCAGCAACGTATTGGCGAAGTTTCAAACGTGGCTCATGAAAGCTTCGATGGAGCGCTGATCGTGAAAGCACTCGGCCGCGAAAAAGCCGAGATCGCACGTATGGCAGAAGCCTCGGACCGTTTGCGCGAGGCGCGCATCCAGGTTGGTCGCCTACGAGCGCTTTTCGAATCCACGCTGAAAGCTATTCCATCGCTGGGCATGGTGATTTTGTTGCTAGTTGGATCGTGGCGGCTTTCGGAAGGTGCCATCACTACTGGTGACATCGTGACCTCGATTGCGCTGTTCGGCGTGTTGGTAGCACCGATGTGGGTGGCGGGCTATTTCTTAGAAGAACTACCAAGGTCGGTAGTGGCTTTTGAACGGGTTCGTGGTGTGTTAGAGCTGCAACCAGAACCGTTGCCGCGCCACAACCAAGGCCGCCTACACGCCACCATTGGTGATCTCAACACCAATATTCAAGCCAACTCAAACCACTCGGGCGCCAGCAGTGCCCAAGAGAAAACCAGCCCGGCGTGGGCCGACGCCGAAGCTTTGGTCAATGGCGTTGCCAACGGAAACAGTCGCAAAGCGCGGGCTGCGGTGGTGCCACTTAGCATTTCGGTCTCGAATGTTTCTTACGCTTATGGCACCTCGGCTGGTGATGTCTTGAAAGGCATCAGCTTCAGCGCTCAGGCCGGTGAAGTAGTGGCATTAGTAGGCACTACCGGAGCAGGGAAAAGCACCTTGTGCCAACTCTTGGTTGGTCTGATTGATCCGGCCGTTGGTGAGGTGCGTATCAACAATGTTCCTATTAATGAGGTCGACGTCGACGAGTTGCGAGCCGAAACCGCCATCGTGTTCCAAGAGTCGTTCCTCTTCGCTGAAACTGTTCGCGAAAACATTTTGGTATCAGCAGAGGTGAGCCAAGTTGCGTTAGACCAGGCCGCCCAAGTGGCGCAAGCCAGCGAGTTCATTGCGAATTTGCCCGCAGGTTATGAAACCGAAATGGGTGAGCGTGGTGTAAGTCTCTCCGGTGGTCAACGCCAAAGAGTGGCTTTGGCTCGTGCTCTGGTGCGTCAACCTGGCCTGCTAGTGCTTGATGACGCCACCTCGGCGGTTGACCCTGTTATTGAAGCCAGAATCCTCCAGGGGCTGCGTCAATCCTTGGGCAGCACCACCATCATTGTGGCTAACCGAATTTCAACCATCGAATTGGCTGACAAAGTGGTCTATCTGGATGCAGGTCGTGTGGTGGCCGCAGGCACCCACGAAGAGCTGCTAGGCAATCCGCGTTACGAACGACTGGTACGGGCTTATGAAGAGGAGGTGATCGAATGAGCTTCCACACAAGCGACAGCGACCCGACCGAAGAACATGTGGTGACCCCACCAGTGATACCAGTGAATGAAGACGACACACCTGAGATCGACTCTGACGCTCGTGACCTTGGCCCCGACGGCGCCATTGCCATTCTGCGTCGAGGGTTAAAGGCCAGCCCCGAGTTAAAATCGGGTGCCTGGATCACGATTGGTATGGCTATTACCGCGGCTGTTGGTCAGCTGGTGATCCCAGTGCTGGTGCAGCAGATCATCGACAAAGGAATCAACGGGCCAAACGGTTATGACGGTGGTTTCGTGCTGACCGCTTCACTCGTAGCAGTGGCTGTGATCGTGTTTGTTTGGTGGGCAAGCCGGGCTACCTACCTGCGGCTTTTGTACACCGCGGAATCAACCCTGCGTGAGCTTAGAGTCCGAACTTTTGCCCACATTCATGCTTTGTCACTGGCCGATCATGAAGAAACCAAACGAGGCATTTTGGTGGCTCGGGTTACCAGCGACATTGAAACCATTGCCCGTTTCGCTCAGTGGGGGGCCATTTCCTGGATCATTAACTCCACCATTCTCTTAGGTACATTGGTGGTGCTTTTCACCTACTCGTGGCAGTTGTGCTTGCTGGTGATCGCTGTTTTTGTGCCAATGGTTCCGATCATGATGTATCTGCAGCGCCGTCAGCTAAGCGCCTATGACCTGCTGCGAACACGAGTTTCGGAAATGTTGACATTAATTTCGGAATCGATCATGGGTGCCGCTGTTGTACGGGCTTATGGCAGCCAAAGCCGTACCCGACAGAGGGTGCACAAATCGATCGACAACACCTATCGGGCTCGCATGCAAGCGGCAAAGTTCTTTGCGCTTATCTTCCCCTTAGGCGACCTTTTCGGTGCCTTTGCCCTGTCGGTAGTAGTTGGCGTGGGTGCCTGGAATGCCCAGTCGTGGGGTTTGGAAGCCGGAACGTTGGTGGCAGCACTGTTCTTGGTGAACATGGTGTTGAACCCGATTTCAGAGTTGGGTGAAATTTTGGATCAGACCCAAACGGCGTTAGCTGGCTGGCGAAAAGTACTGGACGTGCTCGATACGCCGATTGTCATTGCCGAACCTGAAGATGGCCAAATGCTGCCGTTGGGACCTCTTGCGGTTGAGGTTGATTCGGTTGAATTTGCCTACCGCACCGGTGGCCGCGTGCTGAATGGCATCACCATTGCAATCCCGGCTGGTACCAATGTGGCGATTGTGGGCGAAACTGGTTCGGGTAAATCAACCTTCGCCAAATTATTGGCACGCTTTGCCGAACCCAGTGTCGGTGAAATTCGAGTTGGTGGGGTTCCGCTGGCCGAAGTGGATGCCGAAGAACGATTGCGACGTGTTCGCATGGTGCCCCAAGACGGCTTCTTGTTCGACACCAATATTCGCGAAAACGTACGTTTCGGCCGACCCGACGCCACCAACGCCGAGATCGATGAAGCTTTTGAACATCTGGGCTTGGGGTGGTGGGTCGAAAGTTTGCCCCATGGTCTCAATACTGAAGCTGGTGAACGAGGCGACTCACTTTCAGTCGGTGAACGCCAATTAGTGGCTTTGGCTCGTGCTCAGCTTGCTAACCCCGGCCTGTTGATTTTGGATGAGGCCACATCTTCAGTGGACCCTGAAACCGAACGTGCTCTTGCCACGGCGCTTATAACTTTGGCGCAAGGCCGAACTACGGTCAGCATCGCGCACCGACTTTCTACTGCCGAGGCCGCCGATTTGGTGCTGGTGTTCGACCACGGCGACCTGATTGAACACGGTTCGCACGACGAATTGGTAGCGGCCGGTGGTATTTACGCTGGGCTGTATGAAAGTTGGATCGGCAATACTCGTCGGGCGGCGCGGAGCGCGTGAGTTGGTGTCGAGCGCGCCACCTAGCGTGGTAGAAACTAGAAAATAATTATGCTACTGCCGCCTGGTAGTAGTGAGATAGAACCAAGCAAGCGTTACATTTTTTGAGTGCTCGTCGAGTCTTAGGAGCTTTTAGCTATGAAAAGTCCCGTTCGTGTAGCTGTTACCGGTGCTGCTGGTCAGATTGGTTACAGCCTGCTATTTCGAATCGCTAGTGGGCAGATGCTGGGCGAAGACCAGCCGGTTATTTTGCAGCTGCTGGAAATTACGCCCGCTTTGGATGCACTAAAGGGCGTGGCCATGGAGCTTGAAGATTGTGCGTTCCCGCTCCTTAGCGGCATTGTGCAAACCGACGATGCCGACGTGGCTTTTGGTGATGCTAACTATGCGCTCTTGGTAGGTTCCCGCCCTCGTTCCAAAGGTATGGAACGCAAAGACCTGCTTGACGCCAACGGTGCCATTTTCACGGTGCAAGGCAAGGCTCTTTCTGACAATGCGGCCAGCGACATCAAGGTTTTGGTGGTGGGAAACCCTGCCAACACCAACGCTCTTATCGCCATGAACAATGCGCCCAACATCGACCAAGGCCGGTTCACCGCGATGACTCGTCTCGACCATAACCGAGCCTTGGCACAACTGGCAGCTAAGACTGGCACCACCGTTAATGACATAACCAAAATGACCATTTGGGGTAACCACTCGGCAACCCAATACCCCGACGTCTTTCATGCCCAGGTAAAGGGTCAAAACGCTGCCGAGCTGATCAATGATGAGGTGTGGTTAAGCGACACTTTCATTCCAACCGTTCAGCAACGAGGTGCGGCCATCATTGAAGCCCGTGGTCTGTCAAGCGCAGCTTCAGCTGCTAATGCCGCCATTAGCCACATGCGAGACTGGGCGCTTGGCACCCCTACGGATGATTGGGTTTCGATGGCGATTCCATCCGACGGTTCTTATGGCGTGGCTGAAGGCATTATTTCGTCGTTCCCGGTTACTTGTGCCAACGGCGAATATTCGATCGTGCAGGATCTAAACATCAACGATTATTCACAGGTGCGTATTGATGCCACGGTAGCTGAGCTGGTTGAAGAGCGTGACACTGTAGCCGAGCTGGGCTTAATCTAACTGGCGGCGGGCCTAAGTGCCCGCTACCACCGCGTTTTAGCCCTTAGCTCACCTAGAACGTCGTCCAAGTTCTCCATGATGGAAACGTTGGCGGTTAATAAGTCAACACGCCCCCCAACCCTTAGCTGCCCGGCCATAAAAGCGCTTTGGGCGCTTAGTTCGCCGGTAGCGATGGCGACCGCAGTGGCGTATGACTGTGTGAAGGAAACATGTGGCAGATTCTCATCCACAGATTCGGGGTGAACGCTTGCTGGCCCTAGGCCGAACTTAATGTAGTAATCGACATTGTGGCTGGTGTCCGCGGAGGATCCGTCGGTTGAGGGTACATCGGTTGGGGGTACATCGGTTATGTGTTGAGCTACGGCGAAGTCTTCGGGGCTGTCTAGCTGTTGCGTGGCGTCGCGCAAAGATGAAGCTTCGGCCACCAGCCGCGCCATTTCGGCCAGCCATTCGTCACTCAAAAACGCAATCACCTAAGCGATACTAGAACCGCTCCCGTTGGATTGCTTAACCTGCCATTGCCGCAGCGTGAAACCGTTCTCGACACCGAGCCCGCCAACCTCGCCCGTTGCGGGGCGTCAAAACGAGTGTGAAGCACGGTTCCGCCTAGCTCGGCAAGCGGCGACCAGCTTGGGGTTCATGGTTCTAAACTTGAAACATGGCTATTGCCTTCACCAGATCGCTTGGCGGTCTTCGAGATGACTTGGGTCGCGGTATCCGCAAGAGGGTTATGGGCGTTGGCGAGCAATCTCCGCCGGTCCCCATGGCCGATGAAACCGACCCTGGTTTGTTCGGCCCTGACTCGGTAGCTTGGCAAGTTCATCGTGATCCCGCAATGTTTGTGGGCGGATTACGTGCCTTGTTATTTCAAACTCTGCATCCCTTGGCGATGGCTGGGGTGGCCGACCATTCCGATTACCGCCAAGACCCGTGGGGCCGGTTGCACCGTACGGGGGCTTTCATTGGCACCACTACTTATGCGCCAACCGCCGAAGCCTTAGCCGCCATCGAGCATGTACGCCATGTCCACAATTTTGTCTTTGGTACGGCACCCGATGGGCGGAGATATTCTGCAAACGATCCGCACTTGTTGGCATGGGTTCATGTGGCTGAGGTGGATAGCTTTTTGCGTGCTTACCAGCGTTATGGAGCTCGGTCACTTAGCGCTAGCGAGGCGGACCGTTATGTCGCCGAAATGTCGGTGGTCGCCCTAGAACTTGGCAGTGAAACCGTTCCTACTACCGTGGCCGAAATCGATGATTGGTTACATGAGGTACGTGGTGAGCTTGTCTGTGGCCCCCAAGCTAAAGAGGCATTGCTGTTCTTATTGTGGCCACCTTCAATGCCTTGGAAAGTTAGGGTTCCGTATCGGGCGGTAACAGCAGGTGCGGTAGGGCTTTTGCCGTATTGGGCAACGGAAATGATGGGGGTGCCAAGCCCTCCTGCGGTCGACCCCCTGATCGTTCGGCCGCTGCTGCGTACCATGCTTAAGGGGTTTGGATGGGCCCTCGGCAGCGAAGACGGTCCCGGCTCAAACCCGGTTGAATCAGGGCGAACCGGCGACATTTGAAGCCTCAGGTGGTGAAGCTGGTCACAGCGGAATGGGCGCTGTTTTGGCCTAAGCCCGTTAATCGTTGCAAACTACCGAAGTGCAAGAAACTGAGTTAGAGCCACATTTATCTGGGTCTCCGCTGCCCTGGAGCTTGACTGATCGCTTCGTTCCACGGGTAATTATTCGCCCATTTCTGAACTTCACACAAAGCGATATTGCCGGCGGAGTGTCCATGCTGGTCATGGCAATATTGGCCCTAATTTGGGCTAACTCACCGCTCGGCGACTCCTACGTCGACTTGTGGACATCCATATGGTCGGTGCATGTGGCCGATGTTCTACATATTGATCTGACCCTGCAGGATTGGATCAACGACTTCGCCATGGCGTTCTTCTTTTTCGTGGTAGCCATGGAAATTAAGAAAGAACTGGTTAAAGGAGCCCTCAAGGATCGGCGAGCCGCGGCTCTACCCGTGTTTGCCGCAGCCGGTGGAATGATTGTTCCGGCGCTGGTGTATACCGCATTTAACATTGGGGGTGAAGGTGCCCACGGTTGGGGGGTACCAATGGCCACCGACATCGCTTTCGCGGTGGGTGTGCTGTCGCTGCTTGGCAACCGCGTTCCGTCGTCGCTAGTCGTGTTCTTGCTGACATTGGCCATCGCCGATGACCTCGGCGCCATTGTTGTAATTGCCGTGTTCTACACCACCGGTCTTTCTTTCGGTTGGCTAGCGGCCGCTATTGGTACCTTGATGCTGGGGTTGTTGGCCCAAAGGGTTGGGATACGTTCACTAGTGCCCTACGCCATCTTGGCGGGGTTCTGTTGGCTCGCGGTGTATCAATCTGGGGTGCACGCCACCTTGGCTGGTGTGGCGTTTGGTTTGTTAACCCCCACGCAGGCGTTCTTTAAGCGAAGCGACTTTGATGGACACGCCCGAAACCTCGTTGATGAGATAGAAGCACGTTCCGCAGAACTAGACTTTGTGTACGAGCTGGACCCGCATTCAGCTCACCGTATGCGCACCTTGGCCTCTGAAAGTGTGCCACCGTTGGATCGGCTGGAATACCGCTTGTCGCCTTGGACTACGTTCTTGGTTATACCAGTTTTCGCGTTGGCCAACGCTGGGGTAAGGCTTAGCTGGGACGAGTTCACCGGAGCATTCTCACAACCGGTAACCCTAGGTATTCTCTTTGGCCTTGTGGTGGGTAAAACAGTCGGTATCTCGCTGTTTTCTTTTGTTGCGGTGAAGCTTGGCTTTGGGGCTAAGCCAGCCGGAGCCAGTTGGTCGCAGGTGGTTGGTGTGGCCATGATTGGTGGCGTCGGTTTCACCGTGGCGCTCTTTATCACCGAGCTGGCCTTCGATGATCCCTCACATGTGGATGAATCCAAAGTGGGTATTTTAGTGGCCTCCACCATTGCTGGTGTTATTGGCTACTTCTTCCTAAAGGCGGTAGGTAAGAAATCCGCCGCAGCCGCTGAAGCCGATGGCACAACCCAGGCTGAAGCGCTAAACGCCTAGAGCGGAAAAGGCAATAGCTTGATAACAATCCGGCAAAAATGATTGGGGCACCGCATTTGGGCGGTGCCCCAATCATTTTTAAGCTTTAAGCGTTGATAACCAGATGGTTTACTGGCCACCCAACTTGGCGTTGTGGTACTTCGCTTTGATGTAATCACGGTTCATGTAAGCAATGAAGTCGATCGAAATTTCTTTCGGACAAGCAGCTTCACATTCACCATGGTTGGTGCAGGAACCGAAATAGTCTTCCATGGTTTCCACCATGTGTTCGGTACGGCTCCAACGTTCCGCCTGGCCTTGGGGCAACAGGTTTAAGTGTTGAATCTTGGCAGCGGTGAAGAGCTGGCCTGCCCCATTCGGACATGCAGCGATGCAGGCACCGCACTGAATACAAGCTGCGGCGTCCATGGCAGCATCGGCCGCATCTTTGGGTATGGGCATCAAGTTGGCGTCGGGGGCACTACCGGTGCTCACCGAAATGAAGCCCCCGGCTTGCATGATCTTGTCCATGGCGCTGCGGTCAACCATCAGGTCGCGCAGCACCGGGAAGGCAGCTGCTCGCCAAGGCTCGACCACAATGGTGTCACCGTCGTTGTAGTGGCGCATGTGCAGCTGGCAGGTGGCGGTACCTTTTTGAGGTCCGTGGGCTTGGCCGTCGATCATCACACCACAAGAGCCACAAATGCCTTCACGACAGTCATGGTCAAATTCGATCGGAACTTCACCTTTGTCGATCAACCGCTCGTTAACAATGTCGAGCATCTCGAGAAACGACATGTTGGGGTTGATGTCGGGGGTGTCGTAGGTTTCGAAGCGGCCTTCGGCGTTCGGGCCTTCTTGACGCCAAACTTTTAACGTTAAGTTGAGGTTCGACATTACTTGTAGCTCCTCTGGGTGAGTGCCACGGTTTCAAACGTGAGCGGCTCTTTATGAAGGGTTTGAGCTTGGTCTTGGCCTTGCCATTCCCAGGCTCCTACATAGGCAAAGTTTTCGTCATCGCGCTGGGCTTCGCCTTCGGGGGTTTGGTGCTCAACTCGGAAGTGACCGCCGCAGGACTCTTCGCGATGTAAGGCGTCGCGGGCCATAAGCTGAGCCAATTCGAAGAAATCGGCTACCCGACCAACCTTTTCAAGCGATTGGTTCGGCGATTCGTTGCTGCCTAGCACACGAACGTCTTTTTCGAATTCCGATTGTAAGGCTGGAATGTCACGAATGGCACGCTCCAAACTTTCCGCGGAGCGTTCCATACCAATGTCGTCCCATACGATCTTGCCTAGTTCGCGGTGGTAGTGATCGACTGACTTGGTGCCATTGAGCGACAGCCAACGCTTGGTGCGCTCTTCCACCTCTTTGTGCGCTTCCACAAACACCGGGTCACTGGTTGGCACCGGGGTGGTGCCCAGATGTTCGGCCAAGTAGTCGGCAATAGTGGCCGGCAACACGAAGTAACCATCGGCTAGGCCTTGCATCAACGCTGAAGCCCCGAGACGGTTGGCGCCGTGATCTGAGAAGTTGGCCTCACCCAGGGCGTAAAGCCCAGGTACCGTGGTCATCAAGTTGTAGTCCACCCACAATCCACCCATGGTGTAGTGGGTGGCAGGGTAGATACGCATTGGTACCTGGTAAGGGTTCTCGCCGGTAATGCGTTCGTACATGTCGAAGAGGTTGCCGTAACGCTCGCGGATGGTGTCTTCACCGAGACGGCCGATGGCTTCGGAAAAGTCGAGGTAAACACCGTTTCGCAGATCGCCAATTCCGTGGCCAGCATCAACAACGGTCTTAGCGTTTCGTGAGGCAACGTCGCGAGGTACCAAGTTACCGAATGAGGGGTATTTGCGTTCCAGATAGTAGTCACGCTCAGATTCAGGAATCTGGCCTGCCGGGCGGTTGTCGCCGGCGGCGGCCGGTACCCAAATACGTCCGTCGTTACGCAGCGATTCTGACATTAGCGTGAGCTTCGATTGGAACTCGTCGCTGGCTGGAATACAGGTGGGGTGAATCTGGGTGTAACAGGGATTTGCGAAGAAGGCACCCTTGCGGTGGGCACGCCAGGCCGCGGTTACATTGCACGCCATGGCGTTGGTTGAGAGGTAATAGGCGTTGGAATAACCGCCGGTTGCCAAGACCACGGCATGAGCGGTGTGCGATTCAATGGCACCGGTGGTTAGGTCTCGGGTGATGATGCCAGCGGCAACCCCGTCTTTCACCACCACTTCCAACATCTCTTTGCGGGCATGCAAGGTAACTGGGCCCGCCGCGATTTGGCGCATTAGGGCCGAGTTGGCACCCAAGAGAAGCTGCTGACCGGTTTGGCCTCGGGCGTAGAAGGTTCGAGAAACCTGGGCGCCACCAAATGAGCGGTTGTCGAGGAGGCCACCGTATTCACGGGCGAAAGGCACGCCTTGGGCCACGGCCTGGTCGATGATGTTGAGGCTTACCTCGGCTAGGCGATGCACGTTGCCTTCACGAGAGCGGTAGTCGCCACCTTTGACGGTGTCATAAAAGAGCCGGTGTACCGAATCACCGTCGGCGTGGTAGTTCTTAGCCGAGTTGATACCGCCCTGGGCTGCAATCGAGTGCGCCCGTCGGGGTGATTCATGGTAAGTAAAGACATCAACGTTGTAGCCGAGTTCGCCCAAAGTGGCGGCAGCCGCGGCTCCGGCAAGACCGGTGCCGACTACAATGATGTTGTAGCGGCGGCGGTTAGCAGGGTTGACCAAACGCATATTGAACTTGTGGTTCGTCCACTTGTCTGCGATTGGTCCCTCAGGAATTTTGGCGTCTAGGCGTGGGCTCGCATCGACGGTCATTGGGCAGTCTCCGAAAGGTTGATCACCAAAGTAGTAGCAGCGTCTTCATTGGCAGTTTCTGTGTTGACAAGTGGGGTAGTACGGTTCTTTTCGCTAATAACTCCGGCTTGAACCATGATCGGGAACGAGAGGTTTCCCACCACTATCAATGCCGCGAAGGCCACCGCGAAGGGGCGTCGCATTGGGTTTAGTTTTGGACTATTGGCCCCTAGGCTTTGGAACAAGCTCCAGGCGCCGTGATAGATGTGCAAGCCCAGAGCCAGGTTGGCCACGATGTAGAGCGCGGCTACGGGGAAGAAGCTGAAGCTCTCAACCACGTTGTGGTATGCATCGCCACGTATGAAGTCTGGGTTCACAAAACCCCAGGTCAGATCGGCTAAGTGCCACAGGATGAATAGCCCTACGATAATGCCTGAAGCCCGCATCGTACGACTAGCGAAGTTGGCGGCAATATAGTCGCGCTTCGATTGATAGCCATTGGGGCGAGCCTTGGCGTTCATTATGGTGAGCGAATAGGCCGAGTGAATGTGGAGCGCAAAAGCCACGATTAGCCCAATTCTCATCAGCCACAGCGCCACAGTTCGCGGCAGGATTGGGGTCAGCATGTCGCGTAACCACTCGGCGTAATGGTTCATGGGCTCGACGCCTAGATACAGCTTCAAGTTGCCGATCATATGGGCCAACACAAAGCCCAGAATGGCAATTCCTGTGATCGCCATAACCCATTTTTTGCCTACCGCGCTTTGGTAGATATTTAGGGGAAACGGAAGCTGTTTCGCTCGTTTGTTTATCGGGCGCACTGTGTCAGTGGACGCCGTAACTTGTGCCATCGCTATTCAATTCCTCCCAGGCGGGAAGTCGGAAGCGCCGACCCAAGGGTTTTGGGCGGCTAAGTCTGACTTTGAAACTACCCGCGCCGTCCGGCGCGGTCGAACTGTTTTGACTCATCGTCGATAGAAGTTGTCAGCAATTAGGCGATTGTTCTCATCTTTTAGGGTGAGAGTAAGGGTTAGGCGGCCCGGGTCACAGGCTGGAATGTGAGTGTTAATCTGGCCAATGAAACTACAGCTGTCGGCTTCGATATGGCCTTCCCACTGGTGATAAGCAATGGGTTGGTCCTCAGCGTGTAACTCGGCGGTTACCGTTAAGTTTTGGCGTTCTTCTCGCAGGTCACTTATTACGTGAATAGCAATGTTGCCAGCGGCGCCTGGTTTTAGACTGGCGAAGGGATCAGCGGTCACGATGAGCGGGCGACAGGAGGCTGCCAAGGCCGAATAGCCAAGTTTGGGTTTGCGGCGATGGTCCAATATGGAAAGGCTAATGGCCGGTTGGGCATCGGCCAGGAAATATTGAGCGAAACCACCAGTGGGTCGATATTTGAGCCGGCGCAACGCTTCTACCTGACGACGTATTAGCTCGGCCTGATAGGCCTGTGTCCGTTCGGCCCAAGCGTCGAAGCTGGGCGATTCGTCGGGCGGCGCAATCAAGTCAAGCAGGTCGCGACGTAGCCCGTGTTTAGATTCCAGAAGGTCCCAGTCAAGGTCAGGCCATTTTTCAGGATGCGCGAAACCGGAATTTAATGGAACGGCTTGGGCCCCAAATTCACTCACGAAGCGCACTAGGCGAGGCCAGGCTTTAGCGGCCCGCGCTAGGTCGGCAATGGTGCCGTATTGCCAACCAAACCATAGGTGTGAATCGTCACCTTCTAGCTGAGGAAGATGAGGTAGCGCCCCAGAGCTGGCCACCACCGGACGGGTGCCATCTACGCCTCGCAGTGTTCGGCGGATTGAACGGTCCAGAATGCTTCTGTTCCAAGAAGGTAGCACCTGGCCCACAACGCGTTGGCGGGCACGGCTAACCAACTGCCGGGGGCGACTAGTGGCTGCTGCTTCGTCGGGACTGATTGTTAGAGGTTCGCTGTGGGCACACCAAAGAGCTACGGCCGGGTGGGCACCTAAGAGGTCGACTGCTTCTCGAGCCTGGCGTTGGGCCTGTGCTTTCACCCCGCGGGCGTAACCCCATTGCAGCGGCAGATCTTGCCAGATCAACATGCCAGCACGGTTGGCCGCGGCGTAGAGCTCGGGTCGAGCGATGTGAGAGTTGACGCGCACAAAGTCGAGCCCTAAATCCTTGGCCGTTTGAATGTCTGCGGCTACGGCCTCGGGGGTGGCGTTGGCCAAATCTTGACGAGTGGGGCCGAGGTTCGTGCCTTTTAGAAACAAGCGTTGGCCATTGACCCACAAGACCCATCGTTTCAATTCAACTTCTCTAAACCCAACCTCGACCGATCGTCGGTGACTAAGCAACATTTGGGTGGGGTTGCCACTCGGGCGCTCCGTCTGGTCTGGCAGCTGGTCGTCGGCTTCGATGAAGGCTGAAACTTCAACGTTATAAAGTGGCTGTTCCCCTAACGAGTGAGGCCACCACAGCTTGGGCTCGGGAACCGTTACGGTCCATTCGACCCTGTTCTCGCCTGCTGCTAGCGCCACGGTGTGGGTATGGGCGTCAGCGGTTGAGGTGATAGCGGAGTCGGTGCCGGCCGAGTCGGTGTTGAGAGGCAGAACCTGGGTGCGTAACGAGGCTGAGACTGGCGCTACGGAATCTATAACGGCACGGATACCAAGCTCTCCCGCTTCGGCGTTAGCACTCAACGTACGTACTCGTAGGTGCCTAAGGTGCAAGTCGCCCGAGGCCTCTAACCTCACCCCCTGCCAAATACCACCTGGGTTCCAAGATGGGTCAATCCACGGTGACTGTTGTAGCGAGCCGGTGAGATTGTGTTTGGCAGCAGCGTCACGTTGAGGTCGACACGAAACTTCAACGCCCAATACATGGTCGCTTTGTTCCGCCAGCAATTCGGTTACGTCGAAACGGTGCGGGAAAAAATAGCCTTCGGTGTTGCCCACGTAATGGCCATTAAGCCACACGTCGCCTTGGTAGAAGATGCCTTCGAAAACTAGCCACCAACGTTTAGCTTCGCCAGATTCCAACTCGTCCAAATCGAGTTGGAATCGTCGGCGGTACAAAAGCGGGCCGTTTGAGGTTTGGAATTCGCGCTGTGATTGCCAATGCCCTGGCACGCACAGCAAAGCCCAGCTGGAGTCGTCAAAGTTGTGGTCGGCGAAGTTCCGACTGGTGGCATCATCAGCCACCGCGGCGTGCCATTCACCGTTCAGGTCGAGCGTCTCCATCACCTCGACGGTACTCGGCTCGCCACAACAGAGAGATAACGTCGGGCCCAAATTCCGCGGCGAGCAGCTACTTATCTTGGCGTTCGCGCGCCGTCGCCGTGAATGTCAAGGTAGCGTCAAGGCTATGTCACGACCGCAAACGCTTGGCCAGCTCCGCGATTCGGGCTGGGAGTCTGTACCTGTAAAAGAAGAAATTCGGCGCAACGCGATCGCCCGAATTACTGCTGGTGAACCCCTGTTTCCCGCCGTTTTGGGCTATGAAGATACTGTTTTGCCCCAGCTTGAAAACGCATTGTTGGCAGGGCACGACGTGATTTTTTTAGGGGAACGTGGACAGGCTAAGACCCGAATGATTCGAGCGCTCACCGGCCTTTTGGACGAGTGGATGCCCATCATTGAGGGCTCTGAAATCAACGACGATCCGTACCATCCCGTCTCTAAACACGCCCGCGACTTGGTTTCTGACCTGGGCGATGATGCGCCCCTCGATTGGGTCCACCGCGACGAGCGTTACGGTGAAAAACTAGCGACGCCCGACACCTCAATCGCCGACCTCATTGGCGAGGTAGACCCCATCAAGGTGGCCGAAGGGCGTTATCTTTCTGATGAGCTGACCTTGCACTACGGACTGGTGCCACGCACCAACCGCGGTATTTTCGCCATCAACGAGCTTCCCGACCTCGCCGAGCGTATTCAGGTGGGTCTGTTAAACGTGCTCGAAGAGCGTGATGTTCAAATTCGGGGTTATAAGGTTCGCTTACCGCTCGACGTGATGCTTTTTGCTTCCGCCAACCCCGAGGATTACACCAACCGAGGGCGTCTCATCACCCCGCTGAAAGATCGCTTCGGGGCTCAAATTCGTACCCACTATCCGCTTGAAGTTTCTACGGAAGTTGAAATTGCACTTCAAGAAGCACGCCCTCTCGAGGCTTCGGGTGTGAGTGTGGAAATTCCGACCTTCATGTCGGAAATTGTGGTGACGCTGAGCCACCTAGCCCGCCAGAGCCCGCACATCAACCAGCGTTCTGGGGTTTCGGTACGACTTAGTGTGGCCAACTTGGAAACGGTGGTCGCAAACGCTGCCCGTCGGGCGTTGCGCCAAGGCGAAACCGAAGTCGTGCCGAGGATTTCCGACTTAGACGCTTTGGCCAGCTCGACCGCGGGCAAGGTGGAAATTGAAACGATTGAAGATGGGCGCGACGGGCAAATCATTGAGCACCTTTTGCGTTCCGCCGTGCTGAGTGTTTTCAAAGACCGAGTGTCGCCCGAACATTTCAGGGCCGTGCTTGACGCCTTTGAAGCCGGTGAGATTGTAGATGTAGGCGAAGATATTTCTGCCGATGCTTACGCTGAACTTCTTGATGAAATGCCAGCCCTGCGGACTCCAGTCGAGGAATTGGTGGGCGCAAACGCTTCGGTCGGCGAGAAAGCTAGCGCCATTGAGTTATTACTTGAAGGCCTGCATCTGTCGAAGCGTTTGAACAAAGACGCGGCCGGAACCCGGGCCTCTTATCGCAAACGAGGTTAAGCCTATGGTTGAAGAACCCGTGTCTGTGTTAGCCCGAGTAGGCCTAGGTAGCCTTTAGTTATGGCACCCTCCCCACATTTTCGGTATTCCCGCTGGGACGGTACCCAAACGGGTTTCGATTTCGACGCGTTCGACCTTTTGGGCGAAATCACCGACGATCTTCTATACCACGGTGACCTAAACGCAGCGCTAAGGCGCATGATGCAGTCGGGTTTCGACGACAAGAACGGCGAGCGACTCCAAGGCATTCGAGAAATGCTCGAAAACCTGCGGCGGCGAAGGAAAGATAATCTCGACCGCTACGATCTCGGCGGTGTTTATGACGACATCGCACAAGAGCTGCGTGATGTGGTGGAGTCAGAGTTCAATACCCTGCAGGAGCTCGTTGATCAGGCACGCCAAAGTGGTGACCAGCGCCGTCAAGAGGTAGTTGAACAGTCGGTCGCCGAGAAACAAATTGAACTCGATATGTTGCCACCCGACCTGGCCGGGCAGGTACGTGAGCTTCAGAATTACGATTTCTCCTCGGCGGAAGCCGAAGAGCGTTTCAACGAGCTGCTCGACCGTCTACGACAACAGCTAATGCAACAGTACGTGAACCAGATGGCCGGTGCGATGCAGGATCTCACGCCGGAAGACATCGCTCGTATGAAAGACATGATGTCCGAACTGAATCGGATGTTAGAGCAGCGTGAAGCCGGGGAAGAGCCCGATTTTGAAGGGTTTATGGATCGTTTCGGTGATTTCTTCCCCGAAAACCCCGAATCGTTGGATGAACTTCTCGAAGTCATGGCTCAACGTATGGCCAATATGGCCGCTATGTTGAACTCCATGACACCCGAGCAGCGGGCGCAACTGCAGGGTTTGTCTCAACAACTGCTCGAAGACATGGATCTGGCTTTTCAAGCGGATCAGTTGTCGCGAAACCTACAGGCGGCTTTCCCCAATATGGGTTGGGACCGTCAGATGCAGTTCCGTGGTCAAGATCCGTTGGGCTTCGCCGAAGCGGCCGCCATGATGGAAGAGCTGGGCGACATTGACCAATTAGAGAACCTGCTACGGGGCGCAACTAACCCTGGCGCGTTGGCCGAGGTTGATATTGACCGGGCACGTCAACTTTTGGGCGACGATGCCGCCAAGAGCTTGGACCGCATGGCAGAGTTGGCCAAAATGTTGGAAGAAGCGGGCCTGATTGAAAACAAAGAGGGCCGTTTCGAGCTAACACCTCGAGCTATTCGTCGCTTGGGTCAGAACGCTTTGAACGAGCTGTTCAAGAAGTTGACCAAAGACCAGATGGGCCAACACCAACTTGACCGTTCGGGAATCGGTCACGAACGTCATTACGACACCAAGCCCTACGAGTTTGGCGATCCTTTCAACCTGAACATTGAACGCACGGTGCGCAACGCGGTGCAACGCCAAGGCGGTGGTACTCCCGTTCGCTTGACCCCCGACGATTTCGAAGTCGAGCGTTCAGAGCAGTTAACCAGGTCATCAACCGTCTTGATGCTCGACTTGTCACTTTCGATGCCAATGCGCGACAACTTCTTGCCTGCCAAAAAAGTTGCAATGGCGTTGCATTCGTTAATAACCGGTCAGTTCCCGCGTGACTATATGGGAATCGTGGGCTTTTCCGAGGTGGCACGCGAGCTAACTGCCGAAGCGCTGCCCGAGGTTTCATGGGACTTTGTCTACGGCACCAACATGCAGCACGGCTTCGCCATTGCTCGGAAGTTGCTGGCTAAGCAGAGTGGTACCAAACAGATCATCATGATCACCGACGGTGAGCCGACCGCCCATATCATGGCCAACGGTGAACCGTTCTTTAACTATCCACCGGTGCGAGAAACAGTAGACGCCACCTTGGCTGAAGTTATGCGTTGCACCCGCGACGGAATTGTTATTAACACTTTTATGCTAGATGCCAATAGCTATTTGCAGAGCTTTATTGAGCGTCTCACCGAAATGAACCGTGGCCGAGCTTTCTTCACAACACCGGAAACATTGGGCGACTACGTGCTAGTCGATTTCATTGAACAAAAACGGCAGATGATGCGAGGGCGCGGCCAGCGTGGCTAGGGGCATCTTTAAGCCCCGCCGCAGATTTAATCGCCAATACCTAGTTCTTGGGCTTTTGATCATCGGCTTTTTGGTGGCAAGCAAGTTTGGTGGGAATTTGTCATTGGCGGCCAACGACGGCTCCAAAGATCAAGCCGCGAAACCCATTGACACCAATACCTCAACCACGATGGCCTCGCCTACTACATCTTCGACGGTGACTGACCCTGAAACCTCAACGACCGAAACCTCCGAGGTCTTAGAAACCACCACTACCACGGCGGCGTTACCACCTCAGTTGCCTTTGGTACCCACAACCGTGTTACCGCCAGACAGTGGCATCGATCCGCCACCGGCATTGCCCTGGCCACAAGGCCCTCCGGGAGGTAACAGCGTCTTTGTCCTGGGAGATTCGGTCTTTTTAGGAACAACCCGCACCATTCCCGAAGCGCTGCCAGATTGGTTGGTCAGCTATGACGCGGTAGGTAGCCGTCGACTTTCACAATCGATCGAACACTTAGCTGAGGTCCGCGGGCATATTGGTGAAGCGGTCGTCATCCACTTGGGCAACAACTACATCGTGGGTGAACGTGGTGATTTTGGTTCTCAAATGGACGAGGCGATGGCTGTTTTAGCTGATGTGCCACGAGTTATTTGGGTGACCGTGGCGGAGGTCAGCCCGACCAGGGTAGCGATTAACGAATCAATTCGTGAGGTTGCCATGCGTTGGCCGAACGCTCACGTGCTCGATTGGGCCCCCGTGGTTGGTGCCGATCCGGGCTACACGTGGGACGGAATTCACCTCACCAATCCGGGCCGTCGTGCCATGGGTGAAGCGGTAGCGGCGGCCTTAGGGCCCGTGAAACGCTAGCTCTTTGCCGAATCTTGTCTATTGCTAGTGCGATCTAGCTGGCCTTACGGCAATAATCGAACCTCGGTGGGGGTTCAATAGCACAACTGGAAGGCGTGCTGGGTGATTATTCGCAATCAAGGGTTGCAATTTTCAACGGTACGCCTAGAATCACACCATTGTAGTTTCAACCATGGTATTAGGGGTTGAGGCTATTGGGGAGTTGAAGTACCAGCTGTAAAAGTGCAGTGAACCTCGGGAGTTTTGCCCAAAACCAGTCGAACAGAGGAGGTCGGCTCATGTCAGAAATGAATGTCGACGCACTCGAAGAAAGTAACGAAAATAACTGGCAAGATTTTGCCAACTGTCTAGGGGTCGACCCAGACCTTTTCTTTCCAGAGCGTGGCGCGTCTACCCGCGAGGCGAAAGAAGTTTGTCGCGGCTGTGTGGTGCGTTTTGAATGTCTGGAATATGCGCTTGTCAACGCCGAGAAATTCGGTATTTGGGGCGGGATGAGCGAACGCGAACGTCGACGCATTCGCCGCGAACGGGCCTTGGCCCGGGCGGCCGAGGCGGTGCCCGTAGCGGCGCCCTCCGCCTAGAACTAAGCGATTGCAGAGCGGCTAAAGCGCTCCAATTCGATATTCGATGGTGCGTTCGATGCTCAGGTCGAGCGTATGCCACCAGGTTTCAGGAATCGTGTGGAGTACCGCTTCGGGCACCAGCCCCACCAGTTCCGCACGCTCTATTTGTGCTTGGGTGGCTACTTGTTTGAATACCTCAAGCGGGCCCACCAACGTGGGGTCAATTAGGTTCATTGACACTTGCACGCTGGAACCTACTTGGAGGCCCAGAGTACGAACCGCAGGGCTGCGCAGCGAGCTAGCAATTTTCTTCGCCAAGCTTAAATCTGCTTTGGCCAACCAAAGATTGTAAGCCACTAAAACCGGACGTGCCCCGACCGCTGTAGCACCGGCGCTGCGGTGCGGCTGCGGGGGGCCGAAGTCGGGGCTCAGCCCAGCAAAGGCGTATTTACGAATCTCTGGAAGTGTGCGCTCGGGGCCGTACAAAAATGTTGGCACCCCCAGATGTTCTGCCGACCATCGCCCGTAGTCATCGCGGGCGCGCAATGCCGCTTTGGGGCTTGTATTACCAAGAGCCACAAAGGGAACAACATCAACCGCACCAATGCGAGGATGCACCCCACTGTGGCGTCGCAAATCGATTAAGCGGACGGCCAGAGCGGCTAAAGCACGTACGGCTTCGGTGCCAACCAGGGTAAAGACCGAGCGGTTGTGATGAGCATCGGTGTGTACGTCGAGCAGCGCGTCACGGGCAGCGAAAGACAGTGCTTCAAGCACGCTTTGGTCACGCCCCTCGCTGATGTTAACTACACATTCCAGCATGCTCTAACCGATCTCGACAACGAAGCTTTCTGGCCCCGATCCTGCAACCATTCAGTGGGCGAGCACCAATTTTGTGTCGTCAGCGCTATCGTGGGCGATGTGAATCTCGGACCCGCAGAACTCGCCATTATTCTCGTTATCGTGCTGGTACTCTTTGGGGGCGCCAAGCTTCCTTCACTGGCACGGTCACTTGGTCAGGCGCAAAAAGAATTTAAACGGGGCCTAAGCGAAGGCATCACCGATGATGGTGACACCCTCGGCAAGCCCGAAAACGACGTCTAACTAGCTAAATCCAGCTATGAACTAGCTAAACCTCAGCTAGTTCACGACGAGCTTTCAAAATCCGGCGTCGTTGACGCTCGGAGGTGCCACCCCATACGCCGTGATCAATACGATTCACGAGGGCGTACTCGAGGCAGGTTTCAGCCACCGGGCACTCAGCACAGATCTTGCGAGCGACCTCAACTCCTGCGCCGTCGCTTGGGAAGAAGGTTGTGGGTGGGTAGTTGGCGCAAAGGCCTTGGCTCATCCAGGTGTTATCCATGATTCCTCCGTTAAACATGTATACGGCGAAAATCCTCAAAATTTGTGCATTTCGGGGTAAGAATTACGTAAATGTTATTAAGCCGATAACTCGGTAAGGTCTCTAATCCCCGCAAAGCACTAGG
Organism: Acidimicrobiia bacterium; assembly: GCA_041676705.1. NCBI lineage: Bacteria > Bacillati > Actinomycetota > Acidimicrobiia > Acidimicrobiia bacterium. The sequence continues at coordinate 32,884 of JBAYRL010000008.1, read as the reverse complement.
CTTAGTACGCAAAAGTTTTTAACAGGAGACGGTGATGTCGGAACAAGCTAGCGACGAGTACGAGGTTCCCAGGGGCAGTGTGGTGGTGGTCTACCTGGGCCCAGTCGCCCCGCACTGGGAGGTACGAGGCGAAACCGGCGACCCGTCTTTGATCGATGCCTTCCGCACGCGGGTAATGGCTCGCCTGTTGTTGTTGCCGCCTCACGATCCGCAGTTTCGTCGTAACCGGGAACGAGTGGCGCGCGACGCCGAACGCGAAGGCTTGGTCTTGCGTTGGGATTTGGGCAGCCCTGAAGACGAATACGAATAAAGCGTCGCGACACTGGCTACCGATGCCACGAAAGCGCCGTCGCGCCTGACACGATAATGAAGCCGATTCCGCAATGAGTAGCCTCTCCACCTGGCGGCAAATTCCACACGATCCGAGCGATTGGTTTAGCGCCGAAGAAATCGCTCGTTCCCGCGAATATCAAAAGCCGCTAGCCCGAATGCGTTTAGTTCGTGGCGCCTTAGGCCTGGTTAGCTTGCTCGTAATTATCGGATTGCAGCTGACCCCCAAGTTGATTGAGGCGCTGGGAGTAACAAACTGGGTAGCCCAGCTGGCCATCGTGGCTGTGTTCCTAGAAGCGGTTGCTCTGCTGTACGACCCTGCTCTTGATTGGTGGGTCGATTTAGTGCACGACAAACGCTGGAAACTATCGAACCAGACCCCAGCACAGTTCGTCACCGACCAAATTAAGAGCCTGTTTTTAGGTGTGGCGATGAACATTGTCTTGTTGGTGCCGCTCTACGCCTTTATCCGTTCCATTGATCTGTGGTGGTTCTGGGCGTGGTTGTTGCTGGTGGGTTTTAGCGTGGGTTTGGGTTTTTTGTACCCAGTTGTGATCGCACCCATCTTTAACCAGTTCACCCCGTTGCCAGAGGGGGAACTCGCCGAGCGCATTCAAGTGATTGCCCAGCGTGCGGGAGTCGATATTGAAGGGGCGTTTGTGGCCGACGAAAGCCGCCGATCAACCCGTGACAACGCTTATGTGGCTGGTCTTGGTTCTACTCGACGAGTAGTACTGTACGACACCATTCTTGAACACCCGCCCGAAGTGGTGGCACAGGTTGTGGCACACGAAGTAGGGCACTGGCGTTTAGGGCACCTGCGGAAACAAATTCCGCTTGTGGCTGTGGCGGCCTTGGTGATGATGCTCGCTCTTGACTTGTTGTCGCGTTGGAATGGTCTCTGGAGTGCAATTGGAGTTGACGGCATCGGAGATCCGGCGTCGCTCCCAGTGCTGCTTTTGGCAATTCAACTGGGTTTTGGTGCCATGGGGCTGACCAGCGCCTATGTTTCGAGAGCCTTTGAACGCCAGGCCGACCTGTCGGCTCTTGAACTTTTGGGTGAGCCCGATCTAATGCAAGAAATGTTACGGCGTATTTACATGAAGAACCTGGCTGATCTCGATCCCAGCCGTCTCAAGCGCCTCCAAGCCACTCATCCGCCCGCGGCCGAACGAATGGCCCTGGTGGAAGCATGGAACGCACACGCCCTTCGATGAACCCCGTCTAGACTCATGGGGAGTTAGATGATGGGTGTGAGATGAGTGCACAGGGTGATTGGAAGCCGTTAACAGAACCGCCCCGAGCTGCTTCGGTTGTCTTTAATCAGTCACCGTTCGTACGACTTGCGCGTGCCCACGTTTTCTTACTAGCTGGCGACACCCTGGTGGCGTTAGCGCTGGCCGGCTCACTGTTTTTCTCTATCGACCCCGATGCCGCCCGCTGGAGGGTGGCTTTGTACCTGCTGCTCACTGTGGCCCCATTTGCCGTAGTGACGCCGCTAATCGGGCCCATGCTCGACCGCGCTGCTGGTGGGCGCCGGGTAATGGTGTTTTTGTCGGGGGCGATTCGGGCGGTAGTAGCGCTCTTGATGATGCGTTACCTGAACTCGCTATTGCTGTTCCCACTGGCCTTTACGATGTTGGTGCTCGGCAAGAGCTATCACGTAGCCAAGAGTGCCATTGTACCAAGCACGATTAGCACTAGTGATGAACTGGTTAAAGCTAACTCGCGACTTTCGCTCCTCTCAGGCATCGCCGGTGGGTTAGCGGCCGTGCCCGGTGGTCTGGCGTTGCTCATTGGCGGGGCGGAATGGGTGTGTGCTTTAGCCATGCTCACTTTCGTAGCTGGTTCGGTGCTCTCATTGCGGCTGCCGCCAGCTGAGGTAGTGGAACGGCCCGCCACCGAAGAAGAAAAGGTTGAGCTGCGCGGCGCGGGCATCATTTTGGCGGCATCCGCCATGGGTATTATGCGCGGCATTGTGGGTTTCGTTACTTTCCTGATTGCCTTCACCCTGCGGGGTAGCCAAATTCGACCCTACGTTGAAGGTGCTGGTGCCGAAGTGGGAGCCATGATTCGTGACGGCTTGGGTTATGCCACCACCACCATCGCTACCGGATCACCGGCCTGGCATTTCGGCGTAGCAGCCGCGCTTGCAGGTATTGGGACACCGCTAGGGGCTCTACTAACTCCTACGCTTCGAAAGACCCTCTCGGAAGAACGAATCATTATGGGTTCACTGGCTCTCGTCACCGGGGTAGGAGCACTCTCAATGTTGTTTGGTGGCATTGTTGGCGCGGCCGCCATTGCTCTTGGTGTGGCGGTCGGTTCCTCGGCTGGCAAGCTGGGTTTCGATTCGATTCTGCAGCGCGACGCCCCCGATGCCGACCGGGGTCGCTCTTTTGCCCGGTTCGAAAGTCGTTTTCAGTTGATTTGGGTGTTCGGGGCCGCTATTCCGGTTGTAATTCCAATTCCGGCACGCGTGGGCTATTTGTTGGTAGCAGTGGCGGCTGGTTTTGCCGCCACTTCGTATGTAATTGGCCAGCGCTTCTTGGAAACTACTGGCAAGCTTCCACCCCGCAAGACACCTGAAGTTGCTAATCGCCTCAAGGCGGAAGCGTTGAAACGCACCGAATCGATTCTGCATCGTCGCGGTGAAGAGGAAAGCAGCGAGGCTCACTCGTAGGCTCACTAACTTCCTAGGGTTAGTTAAGCTTCATCATGGGGTAGATCGATGCGGGCCAGCCACAGCCCGGGTGCGGCGACCTCATTTGGAGTAGGCAAGTTCTGGGGATGTTCCCACAAGCGGCTAAGCGCAGCGGCCCCCGAGCGCTCCACCACGCCCGCAATAAATTTCGAGCCACGCTCGTAATGTGCCTGGGTTAGATCGAGGCCTAAAATTTTGCCCACGAACCGGTCTTGTGATGATGCTTCCACCCGACGGCGACGAATGGCCTCGGTAATTTGGCCATAGCTGGCCATGAGACGCTGACCAATCTCGTCCATCACCCAATCCACGTAGCCCACAATGACAGTTGTTATGGCGTCCAGCCGAGCCAACAGATCGTCTTGTTGACTGGTTCTCATGGCCCCCAAGAGGACCTCGGGGTCGCTCAGCATCGATTGCATCGAGGCCAACCCCGTTGGATCATTGGGATTGATATTTTCCAGGGAATTAGTGAGGCCGCTGCTGTCGGGTTCGAACGCTGAAACGAACTCCAATAGAAGCTGTTGAAGGGTCTTGGCAACGTGAGGAACGCTGAGAATGGTGTGGTGGGCGATCTCGTGTAAACAGACCCACAAACGAAGCTCTATTGGGTCCAGGCTCCATTCCTCGCCGAATTGCTTTATGTTCGGCCAAATAAGCAAAAGTTCGTCGTGGGCGGTTTGCGGAATTGGCAGATCATATTGGCCAAAAGAACGGGTAGATAGATGTCCAATAAGCGAACCGGCGCTCATACCTAACATCACCGGTGCCAACATGGTCATCATTTGTTCAAACCACGCCTCCATGGCGGCTTCAGGGTCGGTATTCGGGTCAGAAAATGCCTGCATGTTCGCCAAACCGAACGGATCTGAGCCGCTAGTAGCGGTACCTGGTTCTTGAGCCGAGCCCGGTTTCAACGCTTTGGCGATGGCCTCAAAATATGGTTCGTACACTTTGAAGGCGTTGTTGACCCAGTGGCTACGGGTGACCGGTAGAATAGTAAGTCCGCCCGAAGTCGAGGTTGCAAGCCCCGTTATGGCCCCAACGTGTAGTTCCGCAATTCTAGAAAACTGTTCCAGCTGGATGCGCTCCATGGGGTCAACATTCGGTTCTGTTTCGCCACCGGTCGCAATCGAAAAAGCCAGTTGTCGTGCCGTTTCCCAATTGACGGGGCCACTTTGTGACAGCATTTTGGCTAGATCGCCAAAAAATGGGATGCCACCAAAAGGGTCTCCGGCTCCACCAGCACCTGATTCACTCATACATGCATGGTAAACCTGATGAACGTAGTTACCCTCACCGGCTCTGAAGGTGCGTTAGGAAAACGCGTTGTCGAGCTACTAAAAAATGAACCTGAAATTAGCCGGATTGTGGCCTTAGACCGGGTTCGTTTAGCTAAAGGAACTGATCCTCGTGTGCAATCGCATCGGGTTGATTTGTTAAACGGTGAAATCGTGCCGTTGCTGGCTGGCGCTGACACCCTTATCCATTTGGCATCGGTAATATCGCCGGAAAAACCTGGTCGTGGCGGCGAGTCAGCCGAGTTTCAGCTCGCCGAAAGAGCCATTGGGGCTGCCATTGAGGCTGGGGTTAACCATGTAGTGGTCATCTCAAGTGCCGCTGTTTATGGGGCATACCCCACTAACCCGGTGCCTCTAACCGAAGATGCGCCTCTTAAGCCCAACCCCGGTTTTGCTTTTGCCGAAGTAAAAGCCGAAATCGAGGTTTTGGTAGTTGAGCTTCGGGCCAAGCACCCTGAAATCACTATTTCTGTTCTGCGGCCTACCGTTACCGTGGCCGATGATGGAGCAAGCTGGCTGGGCCAAACTTTAGCCAACGTCCCCGCTGTAGCGGCGGGCGACATCGACCCGCCCGAGCAGTTCTTGCACTTTGATGACTTGGCCCAAGCTGTCGTGTTGGCAGCCAGAAAGCGTTTAAACGGTGCTTTTAATGTGGCACCTGACGGTTGGATTTCACCGGACGCTATGGGTGCCTTTCGAACTATTCCCAAGCCCCGAGTTCCGGTTTGGGCGGCCAACAGCCTGGCTTGGGCGCGGGCACGTGTCACCGCGTCGGCCCCGCCACCAGCGGCGCTGCCTCTTACTATTTACCCCTGGGTGGTTGCTAATGACCGGTTGCGTGACGCTGGCTGGGAACCAGCTTTTACCAATGAAGAGGCCTACATTGCTTCAACCGAGCCCGGTCCGTTCGACTCAATCAGCCCTAAGCGGCGCCAAGAGTTGGCCCTAGGTGTGGCCGGAGGTGCGATAGTCGCGACCGGAGTTGGGGTGGCGGCCTTGGTGCGACGCCAACTCGGCCGGCGTAAATAGCGCGACATGGTGCCACCCCAAAGCAGTGTCTTTGGCTGAGCCTGGCCTTGTGAGACTTGCCTCACGCTCATAGCGCTAGGCGTGTATTAGTTTAATGGCCTGCTAATACAGCCTCGGTGGTTTCTACCTCACCATCGCGCTCATAGGTAATAACTACGGTGTCGCCCGGCAAGCGGCTACGAATCTTGGTTACGAGGGTAATCATTGAAATCAGGGGTTCATCGTCGACCCGTAACAGCACGTCACCTACCTGAAGGCCAGCTTCAGAGGCCGGACTGTTAGCGGTGATTCTGGTGATGGTTGGCCCACCGCTGCGACGTTCACCTTCTACACCTAACCAAGGGTGAGTCATGCTGCCAGTTTCGATGAGTTGGTCGATCACCGTTTCGGCGTAGGTGGTTGGCAGCGCCCAGCTAAAGGGCGAATCGCCGCTACCTTGAAGCAGAATTCCAATTACTTCCCCTTGGGCAGAAACCAGAGGCCCACCAACCACGCCGTCGGGCAGAGCAGCGCCTAAGCGAACCATGCCGTACAGCAACGTGCCGTCTTGCGTGCTTAGACGCTCTTCCACGCCGCTTATGGTTCCCGAGCTAATGGAAGGCAAACCCGACTCACTGACCCCGTAGGCCATAGCCCAATCTCCCACCGAAACCGAAGCAGTATTTTTATGGTCGGCTGGGGTTAGCTCGGGGGCATTGACATGAAGCACCGCAAGTTTCGTAACCGGGTCAACGCCAATCACAGCGGCTTTTTTGGTGGTGCCATCAGCCAAAACAACGTTCACGGCCTCGACGGAATCTACCATTTGCGCGTCGGTGACCAAGTAGCCATCCGAGTTCCAAACTATGGCCGAGGCGTCACCCAAATCATCATCACCAAGTCGTAGCTGGACGACACTTGAGCGCACGCTGGTAGCTATTTCGGCCACGCCCAGAGTGCTTCGAGCTGCCAGAACATTGGAATCGCCCGGATCAATAATGTTTTCTTGGCTCAGTGGCGCCGGTTCAACCCGGGTGCCTAGCCCAGTGGCGAATACGGTTAAGAGCGCGAAAGAAGCACCGAAGAGACTAGAGATCACCACCGTGCCCAACATCGAACGACCCGAACCTCTGTGTTTTGCGTTCTGATGAGAGTATTCGCTGGCCTGCGCCCCGGTGGCTAGGAACGGGTTTTGCGATGACATCGAAGCTTCCCAAGCAAACTCGGCTGGATGCCTCCACAGCCGGTCATCGGGGTGCCGTGGTGGCTGGAAATCTTCTCCATCCATGTCGGGGTAGTCATCTATGGGCACACCAATGAGAATACCGAGATACCTGTGGTAATGGCGCGCGGCCAAGATACTTGGAGGGTACGCGGAACAAACTCGCAGTACAGCGGGTTATGAACCCCTCGGACAGGGGGAATGCATTGAGTGGCATTGTGTTGGGTCCTCCTAGACTGGAGGGGTGAGTGAACCACACGACGGCGACACCTGGGTCGGCTTAACTAAAGAACCGGTACCCCTGGCCAGCATTACCACCTGGGTAGCGCGGCCCGATTGCGGTGCGGTAGTGGTCTTTAGTGGCAATGCCCGCGATCATGCTGAAGGTCGTCCTGGGGTTACCAAGCTTGAATACGAGGCTTACACCGAAATAGTTGTTCCACGACTGGCTGCCATCGTGGCCAAAGCGCGTGAGCTCTACAGCGATATTGGTCGAATGGCAATAGTGCATCGGGTGGGTTTGGTCGAGATTGGTGAGTCGGCAGTGGTGGTCGCGGTTTCCTCACCCCACCGCGACACCGCGTTTAGCGCGGCACGCTACGGAATCGATACGGTGAAAGCCACCGTTCCGATTTGGAAACGTGAAACCTGGGAAGGTGGCCAAAGCTGGGGTTTAGAACCTCAACACATCGTCGATGTGGATGGTATATCCGCCCCAGCGGTTTCCGAAAAGTTACCAGGTGGTGATCAGTGAACCCGGCAAGTTTTTTGCTTATTGCGCTTATTGTGGGCGTGATAGGGGCCATTGCCTTTAATGCCTACAACAAAGTGGGCTTTCGTCGCAGTTCAGCTATGGAAGAATTCCGTCGTGAGATGCAGGCCTTGGCGCCCAAAGAGCCGGGTAGCCAAACCCCCACCGAAGCAAATGACAAGTCTGTATTTAGAACTTCGCCTACAAGAGCACCAAAGAAGCAGGGTAGAATACGGAAGCCAGATAGCTTCGGCCTTGGTTTGTCTGGCCCGAACGTACGCGACGGTTCACGTCTCGGAGGCCGCTTTGGCGATGAACCTGACTCGCGCTCTGGCGATGAGTCCGATATTTGGTAGGCATTACTCTGGCTCGAGATCTTGCGATTGACTTAGGCACCGCCAATACCTTGGTTTACGCACGCGGTGAGGGCATCGTTATGAACGAGCCCACCGTTATCGCGCTTAACAACCAAACCGGTGAAGTGCTAGCCATGGGTCATGACGCTTGGCAGATGATTGGTCGAACCCCGGCCAACATTGTGGCGGTTCGCCCGTTACGCCAAGGCGCAATCACCGACTTCGACATCACGCAACGCATGATTCGGTTGGTTCTACAACGAGTAGGGGTCAGTCGATTCAATCGGCCCCGAGTAATTATTTGTGTGCCCTCGGCTATTACTGCGGTCGAGCGGCGTGCCGTTACCGAAGCTGCTCGCCGCGCTGGGGCGGCCGATGCGCAACTAATAGAACAGCCCATGGCCGCGGCTATTGGTTCTGGGTTGCCCATCAACGAACCAATCGGTTCGATGGTTGTTGATATTGGTGGTGGCACCTCAGAGGCCGCCTTAATTTCCCTGGGTGGAATTGTGGCTATCGAAGCCGTGCGGGTGGGCAGCTTCGATATCGACAATGCCATTCAGAATTTCATCCGCCGTGAATACGGTATTGCTATTGGTGAGCAAACAGCCGAACAGATCAAGGTCACAATTGGTTCGGCTTATCCCGTACAAGAAGATGTGAACGCCGAAGTTCGTGGCCGTGACCTCGTTACTGGTCTGCCAAAGACGGTGTTGCTGACCCCGGCTGAAGTACGTGACGCCATTGAAGAACCGGTAAACGCCATTGTCGAGGCTGTCCTGGCTTGTTTGGCAGCCGCCCCACCTGAATTGGCACAAGACCTAATCGGTCAAGGCATCCATTTGGTTGGCGGTGGCGGCATGCTTGCCGGTTTGGCCGTGCGTCTACAACAAGAAACCCAAGTCGACGTGCACCTAGTAGAGGCTCCGTTGGAATCGGTGGTGCTCGGTGCTGGTCGCTGCATCGAGGCATACGACGTGCTGAAGGGCGTGTTTATGGACGCTCGTTCAGCACGGTAACCAATAGTTCGACGCGTTATCGGCGTGATTCCACCAAGCGCCACGCAGCTGGTAGCACCAACCCCGCAGCCAACATCTTGATGGCGTCACCCAGGATAAATGGGGTCACCCCGGCGCTAATGGCAGCTGCGGGTGAGATTGACAGCGAGTAAGCCAACCAGGTGGCACCAAAGGCCCAAATAATTACCGACGCAATGGCCATAGCGGGAATAGCGGTGAGAATCCGGCGGTCTTGACCACGCTCAGCCAACGCGCCAGCCACCGTAGCGGCCACCACAAAACCCACTAGATAGCCAGCGGTATGGCTAGTGGTCGCCGTCCAGCCGCCTTCGCCACCAGCATAAATAGGGGCACCCATAGCGCCCACCATCACATAGAGCAGCTGACTAGCAAGCCCTGACTTCCAGCCCAAACCGGCACCTACCAGCACCACCGTGAAGGTTTGCAGTGTTACCGGCACCGGGGTACCAGGAATGGGTACCGAGATCTGCGCCGCGAGGGCGGTCAACGCAGCGGCTGCTACCACCAAAGCTACGGTTCGTACCTTGGTCGTTGGTAGTAATCCCGAGAGGGTTAGGGCTGGCGATGGGGCATACACAGGTTGGTCCTCCGTAGTGGTTTCTGACCTATATGACCTGATGGGTCGTTCTTTGGTTACTCTCTCACAAAGGGACCACCTAGGCCCAAGGGGAAGAAACAAAATGGCAGAAGAACTCGTACTAGTTGAGCGTGAAGGTGATGTCATCACGATCACTATGAACCGTCCGAAACGACGAAACGCGCTGTCGCTAGAACTTTTGGAAGCGCTCTTGCAGGCGTTTCGCCAAGCTGGAGACACCGATGCGACGGGGGTGATTCTGGCTGGAGCTGGCCCGGCCTTTAGCGCCGGACACGATTTGGGTGCCATGGTCGGCGCACCTCTGCCCCAGATGCATAAATTGTTGCGTACCTGTACCGAGGTTATGGACACCATGCAATACATTCCACAGGTGGTGATTGCCAGGGTGCATGCGGTGGCAACCGCTGCTGGCTGCCAGCTGGTGGCAGCAGCCGATCTGGCGGTGGCGGCTGGAAATGCCACCTTCGCGGCACCCGGAGGTAAGGGTGGCTGGTTCTGTACGACCCCCATGGTGGCGATTGGTCGCAGCATCGGTCGGAAACAGGCCCTAGAGCTGGCATTAACTGGTGATTCGATTGACGCGCAAACGGCGTGGTCGTGGGGTTTAATCAATCGGGTGGTAGAGGAAGAAGAGCTAGAAGAAGCCACGCTAGAGCTGCTGGGTCGAGCGACGAGGGGCAGCGCGGCTTCACGAGCAATGGGTAAGCGTGCGTTGCACCGCCAGCTGGGTATGGACCAAGAATCGGCCTACGACTATGCCATTGAGGTTATGGCGGCCGCTAGCCAACTAGAAGACGCTCAAGAAGGCATGCTCTCGTTTGTAGAGAAACGTCCCGCCGAGTGGAAACACCGATAAACCATCTGGTGTTCAAGCTGTTATTACTAGGCCAGCAGGTCTTCGGCGGCTTGGCGGACCTGCCAGTCACGGTCGTTTCGAGCACGCTCTAAAGCTTCGTCTACTTCGGGTCCGTCATAGGGGGCCAAAGCAATAACGGCTCGACGCCGCACTGTGGCTACGTCGGTTGTGGCGGCCAATATTGTGGCTAAAGAGCGGGGTTCGCCTAGGGCCCCTAAGGCGGCGATGGCGGCTTCTCGACACAGGCGATCGGTATGGTTTTGTGCCACTTCTTCTAGCGCCGCGGCTGCCTTTGGGTTGGGTGGTTCTTGTTCCCCAAGGGCCCAACAGGCTACTTCGCAAACAGTGTCCTCAGAGTCTTTTAACAACGGCACGAGCGATGGCAGTACGTCTCCACCTAAGTGACGACCGACATCTAGGGCACGCCGGCGGACCAACGAACTGGGGTCGCCCAAAGCCTGTTCAATTTCAGAGTTTTTGGCAGCCCCAAGTCGCGATAAGGCTGTAAGGGCACTAGCACGAACTTTCGGGTCGCGGTCATTTAGATGAGCTCGGGCAGTAGCTTCGTCTCCGGTATGTCCGGCTATGGCTACTCGTCGTCGTCGGCCGCTACTACTGTCATTTATTAGATGGTCGAGTTCTGGTTGACCGTTCATATCTTCCAAAGGAGTTCGCGGTGCTGTACATGGTTATTTTTAGAAGCCCCGAAGGCAAACCTGGTTATCGCCAAGCTGAAACGATTACCGACGCTATAACTATTGTGGAGCGGCTTCGTAACGAAGAAAACGCCGAAGGCGTACGAATTTATCGAATGGAAGAAGTGGCCTTCGAGTTCAAGGTGCGTTACGAAGTTGAATTAGCCGACGAACTGGTGGCCGCAGAAGCGGAATCGGAACAAGAATCCCGCCAAGATGATGCTGGTGTGCCCACACTTTCTAGCACTCCACTTTTTGATCAACAGCGTGCTGCCATTAATCCCGAACGAGCCCCGGCGTGGGTAGAAGAAAACTCGGGCGAGGCTGATGATGAGGAAGAGCCCGAAACTCTGATGGCTGAGAATGATAATCCACCGCGTAAAGGCCTCTTTGGGCGGTAGTCGCTTGCTGAAGCGTCGAGGTGGTTGTTTAACCGATGATGTAGTCGGCTAGAAAGAACGCCATTATCAACAAAATTCCAATCGCTACGGTGAGCATAATTCCCAAAATCACTACCAGTATGAGCAGCATTACGCCCGAAGCCCCGCGTTGGAGCCAGGTCGGTCGAACGGCGTCGGGGTCTTCCCACGGCACCTCTTTACGAACGCGAACCGATGGTGGCGCTGGTTTGGGAGCCTTGTTTGAATGTCGAAATGGTAGTGAAGACATGAAGATGCTTAGCGACCGTTATTCTGGTGGTTGATGCTGCAATCTAAAGGTCGATATTAGTGCCCAAGTCTTCCGAAGATACCGGCAGCGGCGACTTCAGCGTCGCATACAGCCAAAACGAAGAACCAGAGCGAAGCACGTGGTGGCAGCAGCGTTGGGTCATTCGAACCATGGGCGCAGCGGTAGTGCTAGTGGTGCTAGTCGTTGCTTCTCAAGTGGTGCGAGTCCCGTATTTCGCGTTTTCACCCGGAACTATGCGGCCCACCGTGCCCCTAGTGGCGATCGACGGTGCCACCGTGTACGAGCCCGAGGGATCGTTCATGTTGAGTACCATTTCGATTTCTCGACAGCGTCTGACCTTATGGGGTGCTTTGGTGGGTTGGTTAGATCCTGAAGTCACCGTAATGAAAGAAGAGGTCGTTCTGGGCGACAACGACCCCGATGAGAACCGTCGTTTGAATTTGGCCATGATGGACGTTTCTAAGGAATTGGCGACCTACGTGGCGCTGGAACGTTTGGGCTATGAAGTGGGTTTCACCGGAACGGGCGCGGTGGTGGCTAGCGTCTCGGAACACACCCCCGCCGACGGGGTTCTCGAGCTTGGCGACACAATTGTCGAGGTTAATGGTACCCCGATTTTGGTGGCGGCCGATCTGGTTGAGGCGATCGCTGCGTTGAGCCCTGGCGACGAAGTGGATTTGTTGGTGGAGCATTTTGATCCCTCGGCAACCGAAGCGCGCGGTGCCGAGGGCTCCGGGATCGACGAGCACGATGCGAACAGCCAGGATCGTCGGGTGAAACGGGTAACGCTGGGTGCCCGTGAAGATGATGACACCGTGGCGTTTTTGGGGGTTTCGCTACAAACCCGCGATGCCCATTTCGTGTTTCCAATTGATGTCGATATTGAAACTGGTTCGGTGGGTGGGCCCTCCGCGGGGTTGAGTTTCACCCTCACTATCCTCGATTTGTTGACGCCAGGTGAACTGACTGGTGGCCAACAGGTTGCGGTAACCGGCACCATTGACCGCGACGGCACTGTGGGCCCCATTGGTGGGGTGGAACAAAAAGCCGCCACCGCCCGCCACGAAGGGGTGGCCGTGTTTTTGGTTCCCGATTCCTTAGGCGAAGCGGAATTGGCGGCGGCCCGCCGACAAGCGGGGGACAAAGTGCAAATTATTGAAGTTGGCACGCTGGACGAAGCTTTGGCGGCGCTGGAATCAATTGGCGGCGACCCATTGGTGGTGCCGACCATGGCCCCTGACAAAGCCGCCTAGGCTTGCTGTCGCCACTCGTCGGTCTTCACGTCTTAACATTGAGGTAATGGTGTCTCTTTCTTCTGATGGCAAAGACTTCGTTCCCGAAGAAATTGCACGACGCGATTTTTCGAGTTCTTTTCGAGGTTTTGACCAAACAGAAGTCAGAGCGTACCTAAATAGAATTAGTGCTGAGATGCGTGCCTTGGTTGACCGGGAAGCGTTGCTGCAAGAGCGCTTGGAAGCGGCTGAACTTCGTGCTTCGCAGGCCGAGTCTCCCGACGAGGCCACCTTAACGGCCATGCTGGGTGAAGAAACCGCCAAGATTTTGGATGCGGCTCGCAGCATTGCGCATGAGATTCGTACCAAGGCGGAGACCCGTACCGCCCAATTAGTTCGTGAAGCCCAAGAGGAAGCTACGCGGCTGACACAGGAAGCCGACGAACTAAAACGCTCAAGTTCCGCTAACGCCGAGGCCGTGGCAGCTGCCATCACTGAAAAAGCTGAGGCCAACCGCGACAAGATGTTGGCCGAGGCCAATGCCGAAGCGGAAAGGATTGTGGCGGAAGCAAGTAGCGAGGCCGCCGCACTGCGTGAGTCCGCAGAGGCGCGGGCCGAAGCCCGAGAACTAGAGGCAGAAACCCGCTTAGCCGAGATTGATGCTGAGGTTGAAGCGGCCGTCGAAGAGGGGCGCCGTCAAGGGCGTGAAATGGTGGCCGAGGCCAAGCTGGTCCGGGAACGTATTTTGGCTGATTTGGCGCAACGGCGAAATGCTGCGCGGGGGCAGCTAGAACAGCTACGCGCGGCTCGAGAACGTTTGCTTGAGGCTTACGGCGTGGTGCGAAAAACTTTAGATGAAGCCACGAACGAGCTTGCAGTGGCTATGCCCGAGGCCCGCAGGGCGGCCGAGAGTGCAGCACGCAGGGCCGCTTCGGAAGCCCAGGCGGCTTCGGTGGAAGAGGTTGAAGCCGAAATCGAGCTGGCTCGAATGGCAGGTCTTTTGAGCCCCCAGGAAGTTAGTTCGCCCGAAGCCGATCAGGCCTCTGAGATGGTGCCGCTCTTGGCGGACGATAATGCTGAGCTTGAAGCAATCGACGACAATGCTGAGCTTGAAGCGATTGACGACAATGCCGAGCTTGAAGCTGCGGGCTTACACCCAGTTGAGTCGGCGCTGGTGGAACATGCCCCCGCAGTGCTGGATGACATGGTGGCTCGCGCCGAGGCCGACACTTCTCTTGACGATGTTGAGGTGGTCGACCTCGATGAGACGGCCGTAACTGAGCTTGGTGAGACGGCTGTAACTGAACTTGATGAGCCCGCGGTTGACCCTGGTTTGGAAGACGTCGAAGCCGACGGTGAAGCCGATTCAAACGATGGCCCCACCCCCGACGACCTAGCCACTAGTGAAGTGGCTTTAAGCGACGATTCAGATTTTGAGACGGAGGATGCCGAGCTTGAGGCTGGAATCGACAGTCTCTTTGCCAGGTTGCGTGCGCAAGCCCCTTTCCCGACAGAAACGCCCAACGAACTGGGTGAAGATCGCCACAGCAGCGAGTCTGATGACGTCGAAGGCAACCAGCCTGGCCGCGGCGATAACGGCCGAAACGACGTTAGTGGCAGCAGTAGTGATGATACCGGTGCCGGTGATGATGACGACCCCGATAGCGCGGAGCGGTTTTTCGAACTACGTGACCTGGCGTTAGAGGGGCTGTCGAGGCGTTTAGTCAGCTTGTTGAAGCGTGAATTGTCGGACGATGAGAACGACAAAATGGACCTGGCTCGTCGCTTGCTCGCCAAAGAAGGACCCGAAGCTGTTGTGGGCACAATAGACGAGCATCGCCTGGCCTACGTGGCTGTGGTTTCTGCAGTGCTGAACGAAATCGCCCAGGCCGGAGCAGAATTTGCCGTCGAGACCGCCAGCTCCGACGGTTATGTTAGCGATGCCCCCAGCCTTCCCGTGCCGCCGGAAGAATTGGCTGATTTAGCGGTCGAGCTAGTGGACGGGTTTTTAGTGCCACTTCGAAACCGGTTGGGTGAACTGACCGATGATTTAGACGAAGACGAATCTTCCGAGCTGATTAGGGCGGCTTTTCGACCTTGGCGCGCTCAGATGGAGGCCATGGGAGCGGCAACTTCTCATGCGGTTTTCAACCGCGGGGTGTTCTACGCTCTGCCCGAATCGGCGAGTGTGGCTTGGTTGAACGATAATGGTTTAGGCCCGTGCCCCGATGGTGAAGATAACGCTTTGGCTGGAGTGTTGATCAAAGGGGAGGCGTTCCCCACTGGCCATCTTCATCCGCCGGCTCATTCCCGTTGTTGCTGCTTGCTCGTCCCTGTGAATAGATAGGCTCTCTAGCTATGCGTCCCCCTTCCCAGATGCCCCGACGTTCACCCCGAACTTCGAATCGTGGACGAATGATCTTGGTTGCCGTAGTGGTGGCCTTGTTCATGTTAACTACGTCGCTGCGAGGAATCGCTGGCTTCTACACCGACTATTTATGGTTTGATGCCCTTAAGTTTTCCAGCGTTTGGAAGGGCGTGGTGGGCGCCAAGGTAGCGCTAGCCACAGTCTTTACGGGCACTTTCTTCGTGCTCATGTATCTGAATCTTTGGGTGGCTGATCATTTGGCGCCTCGATTTCGAGCCACCAGCCCTGAAGACGAACTGATCGACCGATACCGTGATGCCATAGGCTCAAAAACCAACTTGGTGCGGGCCGCTATTTCGTTGGCGTTTGCGCTAATCGCGGGGCTTGGCACCGCAACGCAGTGGAACGCATGGATTTTGTTTCGCAACGGGTCTGACTTTGGGGTGAAAGACGAGCTGTTTCACACCGATGTGGGCTTTTACGTCTTCAAACTACCGTTTTTATCGTTCCTGACAAGCTGGTTGTTTGCCGCCATTATCATCATTCTTATTGTGTCGGTAGCGGCACATTACGTGAACGGTGGTATTCGAGTTCAACTGCGATCTGATCGGGTGACGCCTCAGGTCAAAGCCCACATCTCAGTGTTGTTGGGTGTGTTGGCGTTGGTGCGGGCAGCTGGTTATTGGCTCGATCGCTTCGAACTCACCTTCTCTAGCCGTGGCGCTGTCGACGGTGCTGGTTACACCGATGTGAACGCCCAGCTTCCAGCCATCCATCTCTTACTGCTGATCTCGATTTTCGCGGCCGGGCTTTTTCTCTACAACATCAAACGACGGGGTTGGGTGCTGCCAGCGGTGGCAGTTGGTCTGTGGGCGTTTGTGTCGATTGTGGTGTCGGGAATCTATCCGGCCTTTATTCAGCGTTTCAAGGTTGAACCGGCTGAATCCACGCAGGAAGCGCCTTATATCCAACGGAATATGACGGCCACCCGAGCCGCCATGGGCCTTGACGATGTTGAGGTTTACGATTTTGATTACGACGGTAATTTAACCGCTGCAGACATTCAGGCTAACCAAGACACCATTCGTAATATTCGACTGGTTGACCCGAAAATTGTGAACGACACTTTCCAGCGGTTGCAGGCCGACTTTGGTTTCTACCGCTTTAACGATCTCGATGTCGACCGTTACACGATTGATGGTGAGCCAACTCAGGTGGTTATTGGGGCTCGAGAGTTGAACCCCAGTGGTGTGCCAATTGATTCCTGGGAAGGCAAGCGCCTCGCCTACACCCATGGTTATGGTTTGGTGATTGCTCCGTCGAATGCCATCGACCCCAGCGGTCGGCCAAGTTTTGTGGTGGGTAATATTCCAGTTAGTGGCGATGAATTGATCGGGCGAGAAATCGATCGTCCACAGATCTATTTTGGTGAGAACCTTTCCGATTTCGCCATTGTGAACACCGATCGTCGAGAGATCGATTATGAAGTCGACATTAGTGAGATTGGTGAAGACGGAGCCCCAGCAGAATCCGAAGTAACCCGTTATACCGGCGATTACGGGGTGAAGATGGGCTCGTGGATACGCAGGGCTGCTTTCGCTTTGCGGTTCGCTGATTACAACCCGCTGATTTCGAATTACATTAAGTCTGATTCGCAGATTCTGTATATCCGTGACGTGCGCGAACGTTTGCAAGCAGTGGCACCATTCCTTCATTTCGACGGCGACCCGTACGCCGTGGTGATGGAAGGTGGGGTTTCTTTCGTGGTGGATGCTTACACCACCACCGATCGCTATCCCTATGCGCAACAAGCCGATCGCGAACAGCTGCAACGCGGCAGTGGGCTCGACCACTCGTTCAACTATGTGCGGAACTCAGTGAAGGCAGTGGTTGACGGCTATGACGGTAGCGTGCGGCTTTTCATTATTGATGAAGACGACCCCATCATTGCTGCCTATGCCAAGGCTTTCCCGGCGTTGTTTTCCCCAATGAGCGAAATGCCCGATGAGATGCGCCAGAACCTGCGCTACCCGGAAGACCTATTTACGGTGCAAACCAACATGTGGGGTCGTTATCAGCTGACCGACGTGGCCGATTTTTATTCGAAGCAAAAGGCCTGGAACGTAGCTCAAGACCCAGGTTCATCACTAACTGATTCCGGTACCACCGACATCACTTTAGAATCGGGGGAATCGACCGGGCGGACTAGGGAACGACGCATTCTGCCTTATTACCTGATGATGAAGCTGCCTGGTGAAGACCAACAGTCGTTTGTGATTCAGCGGTCGTTTGTGCCAGTTTCGGAAAATGATGAGCGTAAAGAGCTGCGAGCTTTCATGGTGGCAAAGTCTGACCCAGATGATTACGGTCGTCTTATTACCTACGTCATGCCAGGTACCGAGGTGGATGGGCCGGGCATTGTTAATGCCAACATAAAGTCGAACGCGCAGATTTCGCCTCAGTTGAACCTGTTGAACCGTGAAGCATCAAAGGTTCGTCTCGGGGATCTCATTTTGGTACCAATTGAGAATTCAATTTTGTATGTTAGACCGCTATATACCGAGGCATCGGGACAAACGCAGGTGCCCGAGCTGCGCTATGTGATTGTGGTTTCTGGTGATCGAATCGCAATGGAACGGTCACTCAAAGAGGCGTTAGAAGAGCTGTTCCCCGGTTCTTCGCCAGAGACTCAAGAAGACCCGGGTTTTGTTGAGGGCGATGACGATACTGAAACTGAAGAGCCTGGTGGCGGTACTCCCTCGGATGGGCCCGATGAGCCTGGCGATGTTGAGCCCTCCGAGCCCGGTACTTCGGGCACCGTGTCCGAGTTGTTGGAGCAGGCCGGTGACGCCTTGAGCCGTGCCGATGCTGCATTGACTCGGGGTGAACTGGGTGAATATCAACGTCTGGTTAACGAGGCTCGTCGTTTGATCGAGGCGGCGATGGCCGCTTCTGCCGGACAAAATGGTACAAGTTCGGGTTCGGGCGGCGGTGCTGGCGCAGGAGGTAGTGGCACCGATGGCCAAAGCGAACCTGGAAGTTCAGGTAGCGGAAACCCGGATGACTCGGTTTCATCTGAGCCGTCCTTGCCAGCCGACGCTGCGTAAGGCCAGGTCTCAGTACAATCGAGGCGCCTGGCAAAGACAAGTGATAACCTGACGTGCTGTAAGCCTAATGTCAATTCTGGGATGAAAGTCCGAGACTTGGCGACCTGCTTACGGTCCATCACTTGCTTAGTGAATGAAATGAACTGTCAAAAGTTGAGCCGTCTAGGTATAGCCCTTCTGGCCGTATTTATTCTGGCAGGGTGCGTTACTCGTAGCGATGCGCATGAACGTTCGCTTGACGATGTGCCAGTCTCTCAGCGCGAAGCTCTTCGAGATGGTGAAGTCACTGTGGCCGAGCTGGAGGCAGCTTTTCAAAGGGTCATCAGTTGCATGGAAGACGGCGGGATTGTACCTCACACTGCGCGCCTACGGGTCGTAAACAATAACGAGGTTATTACTGAACTTGGCTATTCGGCAGTCGAAAACGGTCCAGAAATAGAAAAGGCCTGTAAGGCTGAGCACCTTGATCGAATTTATGATTATTACGCTTCAGCGAACATCCCAAGTCGGGTTGAGCAACAAGATCTAGCTCGAAAAATTGTGGAGTGTGCAAAGAGCAATGGTATTGATATCTCGAACTACCCTCAAGAACAGTTGATATCTATTGTGCAATCTAATTATCCAGATATCTTTGCAGAATGTATGGAACGAACAAGAACCAGTTAGTTGCTGAGCTTCGTGACGTTTCGGTTTGCTACAAGTCACGGGGTTGGGTGTTTCGCGCATTAAATCTTCGCGTTCACGAAGGCGACCGAATCGCGATTGTAGGTCCGTCTGGTTCGGGAAAATCTACAATTCTTGCACTGCTGGGAGGTGGCCTTGCCGCTTTTGACGGTAGTGTTCGCAGGCCAAAGCAACAGGAAGTTCGCATTATCCACCAAACGAATCCGGTAATTTTACGGCGTAGCGTTGTAGACAACGTTGCTATCGGTGTCCTGCCGATCCAAGGAGGCAAGAAGGCCCGCCAATTAGCTCGGTTAGAACTCGCTAAGGTTGGTTTGGCAGGGCGGGAGCTCGATATTTCAAAAAACTTATCGGGGGGAGAGTTGCAGCGACTTTGTGTCGCTCGTGCACTTGTTAGCTCGCCTAAGTTATTGCTTGCTGATGAGCCGACTGGGCAGCTCGATGAGGAGAATTCGATGTTAGTGGCAGACCTGATGTTACAGGTGGATTCCTCAACAGCGGTCGTAGTGGCGACCCACGATATGTCTGTCGCCCAGAAATTTCCAACGGTCCTTTCGGCACCATTCTAATGAAGCGCAACGCCACAGTTTTACTATCCATCGTGGGTATCACCATGGTGATGTTTTCGGCCTTGTTGGTGGTTCGTGCGGATTCAACATTTCGTGACATTGCTTCGTAAACGAAACCGGTACCGATATTGGGAACGGTACGAGATGGCCTGATATCTACCAGAGTGGCTGGCCGAATCGAGTTGTCTTGGGTGCCAGGAGAAACGCTTCGATGGCGCGGTGGTTCACAAATGGTAACAAGCGTGCACCGCAAGGTGGGCGATGAACTCTCCAGAGGTGATGCAATATTTGACGTTGATAACAGCACAATTCGTTATTTTCCGAGCACTGTGCCTCTGTACCGCGATATAGCTAGCAATCAAAGCGGTAGTGATGTTGAGGCTGTTGCTTCGTACCTTCGAATATTAGATTATGTTGATTCAGAAGCCTCGTTACGGCGTCAAATTCAACAGTTTCAAGCGCAAAACGGATTCCCAGAACGTGATGGCGTATTTCGACCTGGTTATGTGATATGGGGAACGCAGTCAATTTTTCAGGTTGGTAGTATGCTTGGCCTGGGAACACAGTTAGTTACTGGCGAACAAATCCTGCAGTCGACCCCGTCAATTGAAAGATTGCGAGTGGTGAATGCGGCTGGTATTCCCATCGAACTTGGTCGGGTCTCGGGAATAGCATCTCTGTCGTTTGACAGCGGTGAATCTATCGATGTCGTCGTTAATGAAGGCCGTTTTAATTGGGAAATTATTGCGGATAAATTGGTATTTATTGATGCTCTGCGCAATGAACCAGATTCGGTCGAGGTGTTAATAACGTTTGAGTCGCGAGAGTCTTTCGTGATGGTTCCTTCGTCAGCGCTTATTGTTGATCAGAGCGGTAAGACATGTGTGGCTACCTTAAAATCAGAAGGTTTGGAATATCACGTTGTTGCAGTAAAAGAGGATTCAAACGGCACAGCATATTTAGATTCAGGTGACGACCTCATAGGTGAAACAATTCAGTTCAATCCATGGGTACTCGGTGATGTTGCGAGCTGTCATTCTTCGCAATGAGGTGGGCGCGGGAAGGAATATCAAATTTATTTTCGCGCAATCCGGTGTATGTTGGCGCGTTCATACTGTGTGCGCTTGTTGCTTCAGTGGCTGTAAATACCGAACTTAGTGCACGGAAAGAGCGGAAAGTGGCTCGCCAGCAGCTAGCTACGGCAGGTGGAAATATTACCATTGCGTCGGGTGGTATCAATTCTCGACGTTGTGACGGACTTCATTCCGCTGTGAAAGGTGTCGTTGCCTCCGGGGCGGTCGAATCTATACGTCGAGAATCGGTAGGGCCACTCGGGGTGGGCCTCACCTTTGATGCTGTCACGCCGGGCTTTGTCCGGCTTCTCGACCCAAACCTACCTGGGAATTCTGCAGGCGCAATCCTACTTGCAGGGCCTAGAACTGCGGAACTCGTTTCTCTCAATGCCCTCAAGGCGTCTTCCGCCTCAGTGTCAATAGGCACGACCACTGTCGAGTGGTTAGGGGATCGGGCGTTCAACGTGTTTGTGCCCACGATAGGCCAATTAAGTACTAGTGCTGAATGCTGGGTCAGTTTTGAACCTGAGGCTCAAGCTGAAGGCACTGCAATCCTTGGCCAACTCCTGGGCATTGAAGGCCAGATAACCCTACAAAGCCCTCCGCTTAATGATAGCTACGAGCAAATCGAGGCACGTTATACTTCCGCTCGTTCGCAGCAGCTCTTGTGGGGTGTGTTTGTGATCTCGATCGTAATCGGCACCTTGATGTCGCTGGCCCAAATAAGAGAAGCAGCAATCTATTTTTTGAATGGTGCCAGTGTGTCAAACGTTTTGGTAGTTGGTATTTGTCACAACGTTTTGGCCTTGTTTTTCATAGTCGTTTTAGTGGTTAGCCAGGCCCTGGCGTCGCAGTGGTCGTCCAATATGTCGCCAGATGAAATTTTGGCGGTGGCCGTCGTGGCCAATTCAGTACTCTCAGGTGGCCTAGTGGGGTCAGTCGTTGTCCCGGTTGTAGCAGGAGCTCGTGGGTGGCATTTGGCACTCAAGACTGACTAGCACTGTGAATACCAACGGTTTTAATAAGAAGTAGAAATGTTTGTATCGGATGGAAGTTGTGTGAGGTGCCCTTAGCCCGCTAGGGTAGTACATCTACTTCGCCGCGGGGTGGAGCAGTCTGGTAGCTCGTCGGGCTCATAACCCGAAGGTCGCAGGTTCAAATCCTGCCCCCGCCACCATCTAAACGATAAACTCCAACGAAAGGCTCCACATATTGGGGCCTTTCGTGCTTTTTCGCTCTATTCCGCAGCGCCGGGACGGGAGTTTATCGCATTAGTTGCCCAGGCTTGCCTACCGCAGCCCACCCCTGCCTACCCCTGGATTTGTGGGGGTTTGGCCGGGTATGGGTGGGCAACTAGTTGGCGGGAGCGGCCCTGTTTTGGTCCGGCGGGGGGTTTATCGCATTTAGGCGGCGGTTTATCGACTCGGCGCTCGCCCGATATCGGAGCGCCTATTACCTGGCGTAGTGCGAGGGGCTTGAACGGTTTTTCGGGTTCTGACCCGCGGGACCCGCGCCACCAACCTCGGGCTGGGGCGTTGGCTGGGCGGCGGCTCGATGTTGGAATCTTCGCCGCTCCGCTCGGGGCGACGCCTGGCTGTATCGCCAGCGCGGTGCCTGTGGTCGCTGCATGGGTTGCTACCCCGGGGTGTCTGGCGTGTGTGTTGCTACCGCCGTGTGTATCGCTAACGGCGTGTGGGTTGTTACCGCCGTGTGTATCGCCGTCGGCGTGTGTGTTGTTACCGCTTGGTGTGTCAACGCGGCGGTTGTGTGGGCTGTTACTCCCACGGTTGTTACCCGGTGTAGTGACGGCCCCGACCCCCGATTTCGCGGTGAGTGCGCCACCGGGAACGTCCGGGACCAGTTCTCCCACCAGAGCCGAGTGGCCTGGTGAAGGAGCACTGAACCATGTCTGAGCCAAAAACACCGGCTTTCGTTACATTTAGGGTCGCCGCTGAGCTGTGCGGTTGTGACATCTCCACGATCCGTCGGGCAAACAAAGCCGAAAAGCTGCCCAACACGCGTAAGAATAAGAGCGGCGCTTGGGAGGTGCCGCTGGCGGATCTGGTGGCTGCGGGGATGCTTGACCCTCTCGCGTCAAACACCGACGTGGCCGAGATTTTGGGACGGAGCCGTAACGAACGCGACCTCGTCATGGCTCGCCAAGACCTGGCTCTGGCCAACGCCGAGATAGAAGCCCTCAAAGAGAGCCTCTCGCGCTCCGATGACGAAATTGCGTTTATGCGTGGGTTGCTCACCAAGGCGGCCGCGTAATGGCCCGCCCACTCACAGGAAGCATCAAGAAACAAAACGGTCGATGGGTGGCCAGCGTCCCCGCTGAGCGGGGTTCCCGGCGTCGGGTCAGCACCTCCTGGCTAGACGAGAAAGCAGCCAGGTTCTGGTTAGCGACCCAGGTCGAGCGGCTCAACGCTGGCCTGCCCGCTCAGCGCGCCTCAACCGAAGGACGGGTATCTCGCCGGACTGTAGGCCAAGCACCGGTGAGCTCACCACCGGAGTCCCCAGCCTCGTTAGAACCCCGTGCGGACCACGCAGATGGTCAGCGCCCGGTTCGCCTCGCCGAGGTCGGCGCCAGATGGCACCGCGAGCATTATGCGTTGTTGCACGGCGCCGATGCCGAGCGAACGAAAGATGTTCTAGGCATTCTGAACCGCCACCTCATCCCCGCCTTCGACGATCTATTGACCTTGGACCTTGAGACCGGGCGAGCCAAAGTCATTGCCTGGGTTCGGATGATGGCTGGCTATCCCGCCGAACCAGGCGGAGCGCCGCCCACCGGCAGGACCTATGCGAAAAAGGTGGTGGGCAACTACCTATGGATTCTCACCGAAGTGTTGAACCACGCCCAACTCCTTGGGGTCGACATCACCCTGGTGGGGACCGGCCCCCAGGCCACCTCAGGGCTCACCTTTGGGGTTAAAGCCATGGCCCCGAAGGGGCGCCCGAAGCGCAAACCGTATTTGGTGACCCTTAACGCTACCGCCGGTATCGCTTCGGAGATGCACGTAATCCATCAGTTAGTTCTTTGGCTTATGCGCATTGCTGGGCTTCGGATTGGTGAAGCCTACGGTCTCGTCGTCGCGAACTTCGGTGAAAAAGACGGATGGGGCCACCTGCTTATCGAGGCACAAGGCGGCAAAAACTATCTGGTTAGAGACAGCGACGAGGATATTGTCAAGACGACACGTAAAGAAGCAGTCAAGACCGAATCAGGGTTTCGTCTTATCGCCTTGCCTCACGCGCTAACCGCCTTGATACGGCTTATTATCGTGGCGTTCCACACCGACCCCATCACCGGGGAAGTGGATTTCGACGCTCGGCTGGTCCCAACCATTCGTTCCGAGGGAGGCGGTCGGGCTGGGTTTGAGTCCTCGCTTCGAGACGCCTCGACCGGGGTCACCGGCGCCTCCGGTGCCGTTGATGACTACGTCATCCCTCACGACATGCGTAAGGGCTACGCGACCGACCTCGCCTGGAGCGACGACGTGGACGGGGTGGTCAAACGACGCTCGATGGGGCATCGGGCGGGCAGCGACGTTTTTGACCTGGTTTACACCCTTGATGACCGCTTAAAAGAAGCTATGCGTCCGGCGGCGGAAAAGATGCAAGCCGAGATTACAGGCACCATTGGGTCATTGATTGTTCCCACCGCCAAGCGACCGAGCTACGCGGCAGACCACTGCCGGACTCGCCAAGCTGCGATCGACGCAGTCTTGGCCGAAGCCGGCTGGCAGGATGACGCCACCAACGGGACCCGGGTCACTACTGAGGAAGCGGCGACTCATCTGGGTATGGCTGTATCGGCCACGAGGCGTTTGTTCCCCGACCAGATTCCCGCCGTGAAGGTGGATGGCTGCTGGTTAGCCCGACTCGATGACGTGATTGCCTATCGGGAACGCCACGACGGTTACACCACTCTGGCCGAGGTCGCCGAAGTAGCAGGCACTGATTACCACGCGGTGCATCGCATGCTGGGCATACTCAAGATCACCGCCCACAAGGACGACTACACCCGCGGGTTGCTCCTCACCGATGAACAGGCTCGCCAGCTCATTTCTGAGTTTGCTCGCATCGACCGGCTCGAGAAGCGCTCCGTTACCGCCGCGGTGGCCGCCGGGATGTTGCGCTGTGCGCACTCAACAGTTGGGGAGTGGGTCAAAAGCGGTCGCCTTATTGAGGATCCAGAATCGGATACCTCCGGGGCTCGTTACGTCACCCGCTCATCCATTAATGCCGAACTCGAACGGCGGGGAACGCCGAAGCAAACTGTGGTCACCGCCGCTGAACTCAAAGAGTACGCCGATCTCGACGACACCGGCATCCGAGCCCTGGCCAAGAAAGGAGTTTTCGTGCGTGGCCCGAAGGGTGGCTACACCGTCGATTCGGTCCGGGCGTGGATCCTCGGATACCGCCCCGACCTCATCGATTCGAACCTCGTACCCCCAGTTTGAACTCTCAACCGCGTCGTGAACAGGCGGTGTTGCAGCGGTTCGTGACCTGGCGTTAGTCCCAAGCCATGGGTTGGGACATCCGGGTCGAACCCAAGGTATTGCGGGCTGGGTCGGGTTGGATCGGCAACCCGGTTCAGCGATACCGCTGGCCACGACGAAATGGAGCCTGCTATGGCAGACGACCAGGATCACACCGCTACCGACCGCTCAGAAGACCACGAAAATCATGAACGGGAGGAATCTGGTGAGGTAGCCACTCAGACCACCGAAAATAGTGATCATGACGACGATGATCATGATGATGACGCCGATGGTGGTTTTGGTGAGCAGGCCGTTGGCGGTGTGCCCGGAGCGACGTTTTCGCGTCGGCACCGTAACCAACGGGTGGTAGGTGAGCTGGTGGTGCATTACCCGCAGCGTGACGTGCCCGTGGTGCTCGATGGAGAAGCAGCGATGCGGCTAATGGCCATCTTTGGCGGAGCCGACAAAGCAGCGCTTGCTGACGTGTTGGATCCGTTGCGGTCCCCGGCTGAAAATGGGTGGTTCCTGCTCGACACCGCCGAACCACTCGCTATGACGTGGCTTCCGGGGTTACCTGGACCGCGTCAGCGGACCGCGATTGACCCAGAACCAGCAGCTATTTAAGCCGCAACAGTTGAAGCGGTGGTCTCTTTCAGGCGAAAGGGGCCACCGCTTCTTGTCGTTTTAGGGCGGGTGTGCACGTTTTCGGGGTCTTCGCACGGTTCGTGTATGCGCAGTGTTCGTGGCCATATCGATTCCCGCAGACGCTTGCTACCTCGTGATTACCTGCTGGATCCGTGGCAGTTCGGCCAACCTATAGCTGGGGTTAACACGTGTTTGCCCGCTGGCGGTGACCGTGTGTCTAAGAGAGTCGCTGAGGTGCAACATCATCTGGTTGTTACCTGGCGCGCCAACGGTCGTTACCCACAGGCGTCCGTGCTGTGTGAACAATTTGGGATGAGCAAACAAACCTGGTCTCGAGTAACGCTGGGCGAGCGTTGGGCCGGCGAAACAGTTCTAGCTGCCTTGACGGCGGCCGTACTAACTAACCCTAAGCCCCGCTAATCGTGTAGCAGGAGTGGATTGTTTTCCCAAAGGCTCGTGACTTGGCCGCAGACTTCTTAGAGGTACTGGCCGGGTGTCGTCTCCATTTGGTTGTTGATGCCTATGCGCCCGAAGTCTCCACGGTGCTCGAGTAGCTCGGCGAGGGTCATCGGCTCGGTGACTGGGGTTCCGAGCCATTGTGACGCTTCGGCGGGTTGTAGGGCGGGGAACTCGATGCTGGCTAGACAGCGGCCAGGCCGTATTAGTGCTGGGTGCAGTCGTCCGATCTCTTCGTTGGTGGTGAGGAGAATCAGTACCTTCATCCCTTGCCCGAGGATTCCGTCGGCGAGGTTAAGCAGCCGCCCAAGAGCGGCACCGGCATCTCGACGGGCGGTTGCTCGTAGGTATTCGTCGGAGTCTTCGGCTATCAGTAGCCGCCAGGCTTGGTCGGGGTCGCTGGTGGCTGGCCCCGGGGCTCGGAGGTCGGCCGGGTGGGTGAGCACTGCTGATAGGTACTCGGGGTTATTAAACAGGGCTTCTGGATCTGAGATGTATTGAGGTTGGCACCAACCAGACCAGGCCCTTATGAGCGAACGGATAGCGGTGGTCTTGCCCGTACCAGCTGGTCCATGCCAAAGGATGAGGCGACCTGGGCCTCCAGGTCCTTGGAGTGTGGTCAACTCATGCAGCGCCCGGCGAGTGCGGTCGGGGTAGTTTTTGGCGATGTCGTCCCAGTGGGGTGCTTCGATGCTGCGGTCGGTGCTGTTTGGCGGCAAGCCACGGCGATCGTGCCAGATACGCACTAAAACGGTGTCGGCCGGTGCTTGAGGTGCTCGCTTGCGTATAGCAGCTACGAGTTCCTCGGCGTGGTCCATCGTTCCGGCGCTGACCTCGACAATGCTTACCGTTGTGAATCGTGTGATCAAGATTGTGGCCTGAGGGAGTTTGGCGACAAGGTTCGTCGTGCCGTCGGTGACCACACATCTGTATATCTCTGCCCCTTGCGGCAGGAGATCCACAGGTGTAGTCCCGCTATAGACCTTGGTGATGCGAACAAAGGGCTGGCGACCAGACAGTTGTGGGTTGAGCGCAGCTAGGCCAGTGATGTCTCGGCTGGACGTGTTGCGGTCGATGGTGAAACGCGTAGCAGTCCGCTCCAGTGCAGTCATCGTGACCCCATCCAGATTGCGATATCGCGAGCTCGGATGAGGGTGAGCCTTGGTTCGTTCGCTATAGCCAGTTCGTCGTTGATTTTGGTTAATGCTGTGGCCAGGGGGTTATCTGGTTGGCGGTCTTCTTCGGCCATGGTTTCGACTAGCGGACCCCACGCTTTGGCTGCCACACGTTGGCGTGTGATTGGTCGGTACCAGTCGATGATGTGGCGATCCAGTAGCGGTATCGCATGAGGGCGTTTGCGGTGCAGGACCTTGGTGACAAGCGACAGGGCTGGGCCGGGTAACGCTTCAGGTAGCGACGCGATGTGGGCCAACTGAACCTCGTTGAGTTCAGCGAGAGGGCGTTCGATGGGGATCGCCTGAACCCAGCTTTCGATGTCATCGGTGCAGCTGTGGAACCAGGCGAGGTCATCTCGAGACAAACCGGGATGGAGCGCAGCAGCACATAACACGTCGACGGGTCCGATCAAATTGCTGGCGGTTGCCACCGCGTCGTAGTAGCGCCAAGCCCATGTCTCAGATGGCCCGCCAGACCAGGGGAGTCCGCAGTAGCGGCGGATGCGGTCAAGCGCTTCGGGTAGCGCACGGCCCGCGGCGAACACTTGTTGATCGTTCATTTCTATCCTCCTGTTGCGCTCTTCCATCCGGAAGCAGCCAACGGAAAAGATCATACCAAGAGCTTGTGACAGCTATGAGTAAGAGGTCTCGACTAGGTGTGCTTCGCTGCTGCGGAGATCTTCGGTGTCATAGGGGCTTGTCAAGGTGTTTTTTGTTGAGCGCTTCCGGATGGGAGGCTGCGACAGGAGAACAACATGCACATAAGAGAGTATCTGCGCGGCGGTGCTGCGTCCTGGAAACAGCAGCTTTGGCCACGCCCAGCGACTCACGATGGGTTTGGCGTTCGCCCAAGAACCACTAGCGGGAAACCAAAGGTTTTTCCCATCGTGAACCAACCGTTTTTTGAGCTAAATGGGCCGGGAGCTGCTTACCTATGAATAAACTTCAATTAGCCGACCTAATTACCGATGGAGTTTCTATGGGCGAAATCACTGATCCGACTATGGGCGTGGAGTTCAGGTTCCCGGTGCTACGTGGGGCTGATCAACTGCCGGTAAAAACAAATCCTGCAACTTGGCAGAAATATGAGACCATGCGTGATTTTGGCGATCTGCCGAAATTGATCAGCCGTGATGATCTACGGCAGGAACGTGCCAGCGCTGGATCCCTGGGTGACGACGAGGTGCTCAGGCGCTTGTTCGTGATGACCATGATGTGGGGCTCAGGGACTCGTAATGGTCGTGGTCCTCGAAACTGTGACAAGGCGTTGGCGTCGAAGCCCCTGCCAGTGTTGCGTGAGAGCGCGGCGCTTGTCGCCGATGGTGACCTATCTGCGGCCTACATGTTGCACAAGAAGCTGCCGGGAGTCGGTCCGGCATTCTTCACCAAGTGGCTGTGGTTAGTCGGCTCTAATCAGGACCAGCAGCCGCAACCGTTAATCCTCGACAGTTTGGTTTGGAAGTCCCTTGCCGAACTCGGCTGGGATAGTCGAGAAGCATCCGGGAGCCGTCTTTGGGCAAAGCGATATGTCGCATACCTTAACGCCTGCCGGGTCTGGGCCAAAGACAACAACACCACACCCGAAGATATTGAGTACACCTTATTCGCAAGGGCCTCAAAGAATTAACCCCAGCGGGTCTTAAAGGGGTTGAGTTCTAGGTTGCTGAAGTGTGTAGGGCCCTCGGCGGAGACCACTACTTTCTCCGAGGTGTGTGGAGGCTGGGCAGGGAAACTGGATATGTATCGGTGCCTACGATGATTCGGCCGCTGCGGGATGGTTCATAACGCCCTGTTCTGTTGGGTTCTTTGCCTTGTCGCCGGGTGGCTGATTGGGGTCCGTCCCAATCGAGGAGATATTCCGGTGGGTAGGTCCACCCGGTGGTTGGTTCCCGGTTGCAGGCGGTACAGATGGCGTGGCCCGGAACCTCAGGGACTTTTAGGGGTTGGATGAGTTTGCGTTCTTGGCAGTGAGGGCAGCGGGGGACCCGGATGCGGCGCTCCCGGTTTCGTTTACGTGACCCGGCTTGGTACCAGCCGTCAACGTCTTCCACCGACCGGTAGTTGGGTGTGGTGTTTCGGTGGTAGGTCGCCCGGTTGTTGTTTCCGGCCACGTACCCATAGAGCGTCGTTTCGTTAATCCCGAGGGCTTCGGCGACTTCCGCAAAGGGCAGTCCTTGGTCGGGGTCGATAGCGTTTTGGTCGAGGAAGTGGAGGAGTTGGCGTCGCCTGGTCATTCCTCCGGGGCACCAGCCTTTGGACCACCAGAATTGTTTGTCGTTGTAGATGCGGTAGGCGCCGGTCGAGAGCTCCCCATGTAACCCGTGGTCGAACTCTTGGCCGAGCATTTGGCCGATCACTGCTTGGCGTAACGAAAGAATAGGGCAATCGATAAGGGCTGATCGTGCCTCGGGGCTGGGGATCACGTCTTCTAGAGCGATGTGCATGCGGCGAAGAAACGTTCGGGAGTCGAACTTCTCCGACCGTATGATTGCGTCGCGGTCAGCGTCGTCGCCGTCGCCAAGCAGCATGATTTCCAAGATGCGGCGATTTCGGTCGATGTGTGATCCTTTCCAGCGTGGATCTGTGGAGTTGACGCCGACCGCTTGGTTTCCTACTTTTAACTTGACAGGTCCAAGAGTGAGTGCTCCATGGGTCGTGCGGGCTTCGATGTCAAATGACACGTTGGCGACGGGTTCGCATGGCGCGGCTTCGATTCGCAGGTTTCGTAAAAGAGAATGAAGCGCTCGGTTGAGAGTCAAAGGCGCTTTCTCTTTTGTTGCCCGCAGAACTGCTATTGCTGCGGCAATTTCATCGCCGGCTAGGAGGAGGGGACTCTTCGTTGGTGGTTGTTCCAGCCGGGCAAGTTCTTCGTGTAACTGATCAGCGAGGTCCTGTTCCTGTTCCGCCAAGTCACGGAAGTCTTGCCTTGCTTTTTCGTTTGTTGCGTGAACCAATTCGTTACGGGCGGTCGACGCCGCGGCGGTTGCCGTGTCTGCTTGGGAACGCAGGTCAACTAACTGCTTGTCGGAAACGGGCTTTTGGTGGGGACACGGCTGGTTCGACGGGAGACCGACAACTAACTGTTCGAGCCCCTCGGCAATAGTCTGGTGAAGCTCATCGGCGCGAAACGTCCCCAGGAGTTCACCTTCATAATGCCCGAACCCTTGAGGTTGTCCATCGCTGTCGAAGGCGTCTTGTAGTGGTCGACGCCGCAGCGTGTACGTGGGATCGTGCGATTGGAGAAAGAATTCGTGGTGTTCGTCACGCCATCGGCCCAGCGACGCTAGGGGTTTCATTTCTTCCTTGTCCGTAGGCGTCGGTTTGGGACCAGGACTTTCAGATAGTGAAAGCCGTCGATGAATAGCCTGAATAATCAGGTCACGGTCGTGCCAGCCTCCCTCGGGTAGACCGAAGTTGAGGTCAACTTCGATGTATCCGTTATCGGTTGGGGCGACACGGTGAACGGGAAGGCCGTGAAACTCGTCCAGGTTTTCGAGAGTCATCTCATGGGTGAATCGATATTTCCCATCCAGATAGGTAGGCAGGGCTTTGAAAAGGCCCCGTACCAAGGTTGGTGGGTCTGCGACCTCGTTGACTGGAAGCGCCCTACCGCGTTTGCCTCGGGAGACAAGCCCGAGCTTTGCGAGCTCGTCAGCGATCTGTTGTAGTGGCTTGTCCGAAGCAGCGAGCTCAATTATCCAACGAACTATTTGTCTATCGGATGGGTTTATCTCAACCGCATGTTCAGACGACCCATCTTGAGATTTTGATTTGCGGTAGCCGTAGGGCAAACCGTTAGCCGCTCGGGGATAGCGGTCGTTTCGGAGCTCAAAAACAACTCCGGTGAGTAACCGGGTCAATGTCAACCGGTAATCCCAACTTGCTGCGTTCAGTAACGCTTGCCATTGCTCCGTGCCGCCGGGCGCGTTCAAGTCCATGCCGCTGGGGATATCTAAGGTTCGCACGACGGTCCGGTTGGTTTTTAGCTGCTCAGCGATACGAGACCCGTTCTCATGGGTTCGGGCGATACGGCTAAACGGTCCCCCAATAAGCTCCGCGGGTCGGAGTTCCCCGAGCAGTCCAACGAGAACGGACGTGAACTCGTTATCGCCGTCAACGGTCTTTTTTCCTGCAGTTGTTAAACAGAGAAAAAACCAGTCCTGCTCAATCCGATAGAGCACACCGAGTTCTTTGCGTGTGCCTTCTATCGACATGATTCGGCGGGCACTCAGATCCTCACGGGCGGCGAACCCTTCGGCTGTCCTCGTCGCTGGAAGCACCCCGAGACGCGAAGCCCGCTGCACCGATGAGTCCCCTATGTAAGGCAGCAGCGTTTGCTCCAACATCTTTTCTAGGAGCATGTACGCGTATTCGGCTGACTCCCGAATCAAAAACAGGCGGTTACTCAAATGCTCGAAAGCCCCAGCTACCGGTGTGTTTGACTTGTCCGGAAGCTTTCCCGCTCGACGCCGGGCCGGGCTGTTAAGTGCCTTACGGCTGCGGATCTGGTCAAGTTCTGCGTCTTTCATGGGTTGCCTCCAAGAGAGAAACGGGGACGGAAATGAATGGTCCGAAAAACCCGGTTCTTGTCATGGAGGCCTGTCCCAACAAGAGACCTGACCTGAGAGGGGTTGCGCTCCCTCTCACCGAGACGCAACATTGCGTAGCTATCAAGCCACGGCTGACACAAACCCCTAAGACCTCATTGCGGTGGCCAAAATGTTTGGGACGGTTCGAATGGTCAATCCCCGAACTAGGACGTCGAATGACCAGCGATCACGCCCATCAAGGCTGTCAAGTAGTAATCAGCGCCCCAGCTCTTCGAGAGAAGATCCGCCAATACGAAACCAACATCGCAGCGGCCTGGGAACTACTCGAATCTCGCTCGAGCCGAGCCGATATGAACACGGAACGCTCCTGCGTTCAGCTGTAACCCATGGGCAAGGCAACAACTGGGTCTGAAGCCAATCCGACGACATGTCTCGTACAGCGGTTCTTCAGGTGGCCACCCAGGTCTCCCCTTTGGCGGCCATCTAGGGGCCCACAGGCCAACTTGAACGCCTGGCAATGCAGCACAACATTCGTGGAGTTCCTGCGGGCAACAATTAGTAGCCCGAGGAAACTCCACCTGAACGGGCGTAGAGATGCAACCTACCGGTCGGCCATCTATCGTGGCCCGGCGCTTGAACCCTTCGGCTGGGTAGACGCCTTCATCGCCATAAGCGCTGCCGCCATCATCGTCTCGAACCACGTGAAGGCCAAACGCCTGTCCATCGTCGTGACGCCCACAGAGCAAGATCCTAAGTCCCTGACGCGCGTCAGGTCGTCTTGTCCTGACCATCGACGCCAACGCACCCTCCGTTCCAGGATTCCCGACTCACGTCTGGTCTCCTACGGTGCTGAATGGTGAGATGCGCGGGTCTGTCCGATTTGTTGTGTAAATGGTGGTGGCGGTCATGGTTTTAGAGGTGTTTGGTGATGCGGTCACCGTAGTGAACGGTGAGGGTGTTCAGGATGGTTTTCCAGCCGTTGGTTCG